>JAJRYW010000024.1 GCA_024275555.1 Calditrichota bacterium
AGGATCGCTAACACGGAAAAAACGATCAGCAGTTTGACGATCTCGGCATCGGTAACCGCTAAGAGCGCCCCGAATAAGACCTCCTGGATGTGCGAATCGCCGTGCGGCGTTTTAGAGATGATCAGCACCGTGACCGCCGAGGCGACCACGTAAATGATGCCGATGATCGCCTCCAGGCGCAGGCGAGGATCCCGCACATGAATCTGGGAAAGCAGGATTGCCCCCACAACTGTGAAAGCCAGCGGCAGCCAATCATTTCCGAAATGGGTAAATTCCGCCAGGGCCACCCCCAGCGAGGAAATCTGCCCCAGGGCCAAATCCACAAAAACAATTCCCCGGCCTACCACGTGGATGCCCAGGTAACTCAGCACCAATCCGAAAATAAGACAGGCGATAAAGGCATTTACCATAAATGAAAGTGAAAACATTTCCATGATCCGCTCCCGTTCGGTTAGTTCAACACGTTGCTCAACTGACGCAGGTTGTAATCAAACAAGTCAAAGTAATCTTTAATCTCCGGATAGGCCCCGACGGAGGCGGCCAATTCCACCACCGGAACGCCGGTTCTCCGGGCAACCAGGCGGGCCGATTTTTGGGAATAGTAGGGCGAGATAATAATTGCCTTTACCCCTTCCCGCTGGACCGTTTGAATGACTTTGACCAGGTGTTTGGGGGTAGGAGGAATTCCCGGTTTGGGCTCGATGAAGCCGATAATATCAATCCCGGAAAATTCTTCGAAATACGGCCAGGTGTTGTGAAAAGCAATGATTTTTGCCCCTTTAAACGCGGCAAACGCCGCCTGCCATTCCTCGATTTTCTGCGAAAGCTTTTGCGAGAACCGGTTTAGATTTTCGAGGAAGAGGGCCTGTTTTTCCGGCCGGATTGAGGCCAGGGCACGGTAGATGTTTTTGGCAATGATCTTGCCGCGCCGCGGGTCCAGCCAATAGTGGTGATTGCCGGAGGCGTGGATATCTCCCTGGGCGCGCAGCGCAGCCGGGTCGCCGCGGGGCGCTTCCAGCAGCGGCACTCCCCGGGAGGCGTCCAGATATCCCCTGCCCCCGGGCATGATCTTGCCATTGCGGGAGCCGTCCAGCAGTTGCGGCGCCCAGCCGATCTCCAGCCCCAACCCCGCCTGGATAAACATATCCGCTTTTTGCAGTTTGACAATAAAACTGGGTTTGGCGTCCACAAAATGGGGATCCTGGTATCCCCTGGCGATGGAGAACACCTCGACCTCTTCCCCGCCGATAAGGCGGGCTATACTGGCCAAATCCTCCGTGGCGGCAACAATCTTCAATTTTTTGGCCAACACCGGGTGCGACAGGAGAAACAGGCTCATCAGAACCAGCGCCAAAATTTTACAGAATTGATTTATTTTCATCATGATTGGTCTCCGAGTTGTTTACCATTCGAGATTATGATTAAGAAGGCTATTGCTGTATGACATTTGTTTTTGTTGGTCTCGTTTCTATTGTTTTCGATTACATCAGCTTCGTTGATGCCGCATCGACGCCCCAACCACAACGTGGCTCCGTTGGAGCGGGGCAGGCAGTCGATGCATCCCCCAAGAGGGACATGCGACTGGCAAGAACAACCGGCATAAAATACCAGTCCGATTTCCGCCGGGGGGAACATTGGGGGATTTAACCGTATCGGCCGTTTTTGCTTTCCAATAATTTTCAGCGTTTTTCTGTCTCATTCAGCGTTTCTCAGCGTCAAATTTTCAACTCGTAATTCGCATTAATACTTATGCGCGCCGTGGGCGCCGATGACAAACACCAGCCGCAACAACAAGCGGTTGAAACCGGATTGTTCCGCCGGTTTGCCGTGCTGGAACTGCAACTCGATTTTCTGAAACTCGGTGGCAAAGAAATTCACGATCCCGGAATAGGCTTGCTCATGAATGTCGCCGTTATCCGGGAATTGGGAATAATCGTAGCGCGCCCCGATAAACCAGCGTTTTCCGATTTGGTAGCGCAAAAAACTGTAGAGCGCCCGGCTGGTTACTTTGGCCGCGCCCAGGTCGCGCTCGCTGAGCAGCGCCTCGGTGGTCCACTCAAAACTCCGGTAACGATTACGACGCAGAGGTTTCCACTTGATGGTCAGGTCTGTGGCAACGATCCTGCTTTTATGCCCGGCGGCATCATTGGGACCCAAAAGGCCGCTAAAACCAACCTCCAGGGTGGTATTTTCATTGAGGTCAAAGAAGTTCTTCAGACGGGCCAGGTAGAGCAGGTGATTGCTGCCGCCGCCGAACGCCGGCGCTTCCACCGCGCCGGAAGTAACCTCAAGCGTCAATTCCTGGTATAAATCCCAGGGATTGGGAACCAGCCAGTTCACCGAAATTCCCTGGTCATTCAAACCCTCCTCGCCCAAATAATTGACATACATCCGGGGCATATCGATGTAATTCAGGGCGTGCGGGTGCAACGGGTTTATTTTGCCGAAATTGCTCCGGAATTTGCCGGCCTTCAATTGCAATCCGCCCGGCAGGGAGAGGGTGGTTAAGTAGGCTTCCTCCAATTCCGCGGCAAATTCCCCGCTTCCGGCAATCCCGGAATCCGGCCCGACAAAAGGGTCTTCCAATTCCCGCCCAAAGGCGATAAAGAAATCCGCCCGGGCGTAGGGATCCACATAAGCGTTCAGGGAAATTTCCGTTTCTCTTAATCCCAGGTCGCGCGTCTTCACCACGGCGCCTTCCTCGGCGCCGGAGCCAAAGAAGGTTCCAATAGCGCTTATGCGGGGATTCAATGAGGTCAGCGTACGGGGAGAGCTAACCTGTGCGGCCGGCAGCACCGGGGAAGCAGAACTGTCATTCACCGCGCCTAACTCGCGGGCAAGTTCGGCCTCCAGGGCGCGCCCATCCAGGGCGGTTGTGTCGGGCGTCCGGGTTGAATCGGGTTGCGCACGCAAAGAGGGCATCATCGCAAATACAATGAACAGCAGTAAAAGTAAGTGGCTCTTCATGGACATCTCCAAATCGTATCGGTTAATGGAGTACGGAAAACCTACCGGAACACTTCTCCGGCAGCGCAAAATCATTTAAACTAAAAAATAATTTGGAAGGGGTTAACCGATAAAGGGAGGCGCGCGATGGGAAAAACCGGGACGGGTCTGCTTAGTGGGGCCGGGTGTTTGGCGGAAGTTGGGGAGAACTTGGCACAGCTCAATAATCCCAATGGCGGGGATTGCGGATACTTTAAAATGACTCTGTCCGAACTGGCAGTAAAAACATTTCTCGGGCTCCGAAGCCAGCGGATATTGCGCCGAGTGTTCGGAATGGGCCTGGATTTGGCTCGGCCCGGCAAGATAGTTGTGATGA
>JAJRYW010000497.1 GCA_024275555.1 Calditrichota bacterium
GGGGTCAGTTGATCAAAACCGTGTATGACCAACCGTTCCGGGCGGGCTGGCATGAAGCCGTTTGGGATGGAAGAAACGACCGCGGCCAGGCGGTTGCCAGCGGCGTCTACCTCTACCGCCTGCAAGCAGGCAATTTTACCCAGGTGCGCAAGATGATGTTGATGAAGTAGTTGGTGGTTTATTCACACCGAAAAGCCGCTCCGCCCTGGGGCGGCTTTTTTATCGGCGTTCTATCACTACCACTTCCATCTATATTTTCCATTATAGCCCTGGTACCCGACAAAACAAGTTTTGATATTGGACCGGAACTAAAAAAATACCATTGCCATTAGTTTTGTGGTGTACTGAGCCGGTTTATATAAACATTTCAAATGACCCCTATTTTTCTACCTGAACCCCACGCCAGAAGGCTGTGTAGTTTTTAATCTCTTTGGCCGCCTCTTTGGGATTGGGATAGTACCAGGCGGCGTTGCTGTTCTCTTTATCGCCCACGACAATATGATAGTAGCTGGCCTCGCCCTTCCAGGGACACCAGGTGTGGTGGTCGCTTTCCCGAAAATATTCGCGGTTGATGGAATCGGGCGGGAAATATTGATTGCCTTCAATCTCGATGCAGCGATTGCTCTCGGCTAAAACCACCTCATTCCAGACGGCTCTTGGCATTTCGGCTCCCTTCTTTGGAATATTTCCAAATTAGAATCTGATGTTACGCGCTTATCTTTGTTTGCCACAGAGACACAGAGAACTCAGAGAAAAGACAACACATTAATTTTTGTCTAACCGATTGACTTTGTAGCCATTTAAACAGCCCAATTAATGTAACAGATTTTCAACAATATTTCTTATCCCCTGTGATCTCTGAGGCTCTGTGGCATAATTGCGTAACATGAGTTAGAATATTTTTCCGGTTTACTGAATGGGGGGAATCAACAGGTAGCCGCAAACTTCAGTTTGCGGATTTTTTGCTACGGTCCGTCAATAATAACCTGTTTTCTAAATCATGATGAATCATTTCCCCCCAAAGCTGATGACCTTTCTTGCTCAGGTGAGACCAATCGTAATAAATGGCGGCTTTCTCCTCCCGGCTCAGTTGTTGGATTTCCGGCCGGTAGAGCAGGTAGTCGACCTGCACCTGGTACTTCTCCAGGTAGCGCTGCACCCGCTCATCGATGGGCGCGTTGCGAAGCACCTGGTCGCTGTTAGGCGACATATAGATCAGGTGAACAAACCCTTTACTCTTCAGGTAATCATCCAGCTCTTTCAGTTTCCGGACGCTGTTTTCTACGGTGAGATCCAATTCCAGGTCGGAGACGAAGCGGTCATGGCCCCGGTAAATTTTGAGAAGCTGCCCGTAGAAGAGGTGGAAGATCAGTTCCTGCCAGGCGCTGGCGGGTTTGTGCGCCCAAAACGGTTTTCCGGCCAGTTTGGATAGTCCCCGGTAAAAATCCATTTCCTGTAATACCGACACATACACCGAGGCCGGGTTAAATTTATACTGCACCACCAGGGCGTGGATATTCCCGATTCCCCAGCCATTGACCCCGGCATTGCCGCCCAGGTAATCGCCGGAAGTTCCCACGGCCAGGTGGGAGAACAACTCCCGGGTACCGATGTAGGAGCCCCCGTAGGTCACCGAGTTGCCCAGGAAAAGCACCTTGTTCTCGCGCTTCTCATCCCAATCGCGGTCGGCCCGCAATCCCAGGTTGTTGATTTTAATCTCCGCCCCCTGCAAGCGATGCACTAATTGGTTGAGCTGGGGGCGGTATCCGAACAGGGGCGAGGAGCGGTAGAGCACCGGATTGCCCAGGCCCAGAAAGCTGCGCAGAACAAACTCGCCCAGCAAAATCAGCAGGATAATGATGACGGAGACGATAACGGTTATGGAAAGCCGGGGATGTTCTTCCAGCCAGTTGGAGTTTGTCGGGGGGGCGGGTGCAGGCATACGTTTCCTTTCCGGTGAATTGCGACGCCCCAAAATAATGGCATCCCCCAGGCGTCGCAATCATAATTCTTTAAAAACCATTGGAAGGAGAGATTACGCTTGTTAATTTTTGGACAATAACCAAGAAAGCGAAAGGAGGCACCTATGAAGATCACCGTAATTGGCGCTGGCAACGTTGGGGCAACCCTGGCGCAACGTATTGTTGACAACGAATTAGCCAACGAATGCGTATTGGTAGACATTCTGGAAGGAATTCCGCAGGGGAAGGCCCTGGATATGTGGGAATCCACCCCGGTTACCGGCAGTGATTGCCTGATTACCGGGACCAACAGTTATGAAGACACCGCCAACTCCGATCTGGTGGTGATCACCGCCGGACTGCCGCGCAAGCCGGGTATGTCCCGTGATGATCTGCTGGCCAAAAATGTGCAGATCGTCAAGAGTGTAACGGAGCAGGTGGTGAAGTATTCCCCCAACTCGATTCTGATCGTAGTTTCCAACCCCCTGGATGCCATGGTGTATACGGCTTACAAGGTTTCCGGTTTTCCGGCCAACCGGGTGTTTGGAATGGCCGGGGTGTTGGACACGGCCCGCTATCGTTCTTTTGTTGCCCTGGAACTGAATGTCTCCACCAGGGACATCCAGGCGCTGGTTCTGGGCGGCCACGGGGACACCATGGTTCCGTTGCCGCGCTATACTATGGTCGGCGGAATTCCCTTAACGGAACTGCTCAGCCAGGAGCGCATCGAGGCGATTGTCGAGCGCACCCGCAAGGGCGGGGGAGAGATTGTCGGATTGCTGA
>JAJRYW010000498.1 GCA_024275555.1 Calditrichota bacterium
GTCTTGTCCGAATTGCGATCATCCACATACATCCCGCTGACCGCCCAGGAGGAAAGCTTGGAAAATAAGGTTACCCCGGGGTTCCATTTGTGTTCGAATGCTGCCGAGAGAAAAAGATTGTGGCGGGGATTACTGGGAACGGTGTTGCCGGAAAAATCCCGCTCGCGGGTGACAAAGTTGCCGGGAGAATCCAGTTCGATGACGCCGGAGCTGTATTTTTGATAAACAAAATCGGAGAACGTGTAGGCTGCGTTGAATTTAAAGCCGGAGGCGAGCAGAACATCCCCGCTGATCTCCAGACCGGTGCGATTGGTCTCGGCGGAATTGCGGTAGAACACTTCGCTCAGAATTTCAAACGGAACAATCTCATCTTTGATCAGGTAACGGAAACCGGTCGCTTCGAACAAAACTTGTTTTATATGTGAATTTTCCGGCAACCAGTTTCCTTTAAATCCCAATTCAAAATTCCTGGTTCGGGCCGGCTTTAAGCGGTGATTAAAAGGCTTCCCGATATAGGGGTCGTTGCGATCAAAAGAGGGCGGATTATCCAGTTCATTCTTGGCCGGAACATTGAAGCTCCACCCGTAAGAGGAATAAATGGCGGTGTGGCGGGTCAGTTTCAGGTTTAACCCGGCTTTGGGAGTAAATTTCTCAAAGCTGAGCCGGTCGCTGCGGGAGTCCTGCAGGCGGTCGTCGCTGTCCACGATGATTTTCTCGTAGCGCCCCGTGGCTAACAGGTCCAGGTGGTTTTTAATTAGGTTGTAAGAATTCTGCACAAAAACGCCCCGGTTGGCAACGGTGGAATTGGTCAGGCTCTGGAGCTGATCGCCCTTGACGCCGCCAAAATTATTGTAGGTTTCCACCGGCCCGGTTTGATGCAGCACATCTACACCCACGGAAAACTCGTTCTGTCGATTGGCCAGCTCGGAACGGTGCAGAAAGCGTACCCGGCCGCCCAGGCCAAACCGGTTAATGATCCGGTAACTATTGGTGGGGCGCTCAAAATATTTGATGGTCCCATAGAGGGTGAGCAGCAATTCATTGTTCTTCTCGGCGTCAAAAAAGTTGCGGTAGCGTATTCCCACCCGTCCTTTCTTGGACAGGCGGCGAAAATCCAGCTTCTCTTCCCGCTCCGCTGCCTGGAAAGGGTCTTCCTCGAACTCCTCCCTGGTCAGCGAACCGGGCAGGCGAATCTGGCCGTCGACGAAATAGCCCAAAATCTGCAGGGAGGAATAGTCGCTCAGGGAAATGTCCATTACCGAATTGACGATGTTCCAGTAATCGGCGCTGTGGCCCCGGTAGCCTTTGTAATTGTGATAGCTGTAGGTGAGCAGAAAAGCATATTTATCTCCCCGGAAACCGGCTTTAAAGCCATTGCGGCGCAAATCATACGAGCCGAAATCGTTGAAATTCGTTACAAATGTTTTGGGGAAATATATATCGTTCATAAAATTGATCACACCTCCCGGGGCGTTGGTGTAAAGAGAGGAAAAATTACCGCGCACAATTTCAATTCGCCCCACCGAGTTGAAATCGATGGCCTCGATGCGGGTTTGCCCGTCCGGCTCCGATTCCGGGATGCCGTCCAGCAAAATACGCACCCCCCGGATGCCGGAGTTCGACTGGCTCCCGAAACCGCGGATGGAGATACGCACATCATGATTCCCGTAGCGGGATTGCAGGAAGAGACCCGGAACCGAGCCGAGAACATCGTTTACCCCGGCTTTCCGGTCGTACTTGTAGTTCACATTGTCGAAGCGAACCACGGGGTAGGGGATATCAATAATTTTTTTCTCATAGCGCGTTGCCGTGACAACCACTTCATCCATCGGGTAAACCGTGGTATCCACCAGGGCTGTATCCGGCGGTTGAGCCGGGGTGTTTTGCGCCAGGAGAATGTTGAACATCCAAAGAAAGAAGAAAAGAAACAACCAGGAACACCTGTTTAAGCGCATATGAGCATACCGGAAGTAAAGTTTGTAGTATGGGTACGTTTAGCGCCGACCCTTGCGAGGGGCGTCTTTGCGAAACATACCTTAATTTGGAACTCGAAACAGGAATTTTTGCACGAACTTGTTTTCTTTGCCGCGGCCTAATTTATTCTCCCCCGCTGCAAATTAAAATGCTTTTGTGATTTTCTCTGCCCATTTTCAAAATTCATAACAAAGTGTTTTGTATCCGCCGGATTTTTTTTATAATTGAAACGATACCTTCACTGTAAAAAAAATGATTCCGTTCTGACTTAATAAAGCGCTTGACCGGAAGATTTAGCTCTCATTATGGATTTGCCTGAGCCGCCGGGTATTCCCGCGGGATGTATAATGGCCCGGTCTATCCGGGGATGACGCCGATGGTCTTTGCACTCATTGAATATAGCAATCGACACTAATCGTAGAACTTTCCCACACAAAGGAGAAACTATGAAGAATTGGCGACTGATTTTAACCGCACTGATGTTTCTTGCTCTTGGCAGTACTTCGCTGCTGCGGGCAGATGCACCGTTCCCGCGTATTGACGCCTATTTGCAGGAGGTGCTGCTGACGACGCCGGAGCAGGATTATGTGGAAGCGTACCTGTTCATCAAAGACCGGCTTTCTCTGGCGGATTTGCAGCCGTATTATAGCGGCCAGCCGCGCCAGGCCCGCCGGGCAACCGTGGTCAACTTGCTCAGAGGCCACGCGGAAGCCACCCAGACCCAGGTTTTGAGCTACCTGCGCAGCCGGGAGGCCGACGGCGCGGTGGAACGGATTTCGGTGATTTGGCTGATCAACGCAATTGCTTTCCAGGCCAAGGCGGAGGTGATTTACGATTTGGCCGAAGACTTCGCCGAAATTGAGAAAATCTATTACGACGCCCGCCCGCCCCTGGAAGAGGTGCTGGACGACAACGGCATCGCTAAAGCCAACCTGGAAAACGGAAACATTTTTGAGGGAACCAATGTCATCAACCCCGGTCTGACCCTGATTAACGCCCCGCTGGTCTGGGCGGAAGGCGACTCCGGGCAGGGCGCCCTGGTGGCCAATATCGACACCGGCGCGGATTGGGATCACCCGGATATTATCCACCAGGTCTGGAATAATCTGGGCGAAGACGCCGACGGCGACGGGCGCACCCTGGAGCCGGTGGGCAATACGATGGTGTTAGACCCCGGCGATATGAACGGAATCGATGACGACGGCAACGGCTATGTTGATGACCTGATCGGCTGGGATTTCGATTTTAATGACAACGATCCCAACGACGGAGGCAGCCACGGAACCGCCACCACCGGCATTGTGGTCGGCGACGGCACAAACGGCAACCAAACCGGGGTCGCCCCGCGGGCCAAGATCATGATCCTGAAAAACAACAACGCCTCGGAAAGCCAAATCTGGATGTCGATGCAGTATGCCATTATGATGGGCGCTGATGTCACCACCAGTTCATTAAGCTGGAAATGGGCCTTCTCTCCCAAACCGAATTATGCCGGGTGGCGGCAGGCCACCGATATGGAATTAGCCGCCGGCCTGGTTCACACCAACTCCACCGGAAACCAGGGCAACCAGAGCGCCCCGGGGTGCAATAACTCCTACCCGGTGCCGTACAACATCTCCGCTCCGGGCAACAGTCCTTCCGCCTGGATCCACCCGGACCAAACGCCCCTAATTGGCGGAATTAGCTCCGTGATTGGCTGCGGCGACGTCAACGCCCTGACGGATTTTATCGAAAGCTCTTCCGGGATGGGGCCGGCCGCCTGGGAAGCCACCCACCTGCGTTGCCCGAACTATCCGTATACCATTCCTCCCCAGTACCAGGATTATCCCTGGAGTTGGTTCCCCCCTTCCGAACCGGATTCCATGGGCTTATTAAAACCGGATGTCTCCGCCCCCGGCGCCTCCACCATTTCCACCACACCCGGCGGCGGGTACGGCGGCTTTGGGGGCACGTCCGGCGCCACTCCCCATGTGGCCGGCGTTGTCGCGCTGATGCTCTCGGTCAACCCGGATTTAACCCCGGAGGATGTCAGCCGGATCATTCAGACCACTTCAGTCGAAAAAGGCGCACCGGGGAAAGATATCCGCTATGGCGCCGGCCGGATTGACGCCTACCAGGCCTATCTGCAATCCCTGGCGGAAGCCGGCGCGCCGAACGCCCCGGCAAACTTCAGCGCTTACAGCGACTACCAGACCCCGACCTCCATGATGCTCTCCTGGCAGGACCCCACTCAGTTGCTGAATGGAGATACGCTGATCGCCTCGGATTTCCAGGTGATGATCGAACGCGACGGGGTGCTGATTGATTCTGTCGGCGGCGGCGCCATGAGCTATACGGATCAAAACCTGACCGACGGCCAGGAGTATCACTACCGGATTTTTGCCAAAACGCTGGCAGACGGAAAAATCAGCGGTTCCATAGAAACCTCCTGGATTTGCGGGGGATCGCCCATTCCCAGCGGGGTGATCAGTTTTAGCGTCGCCGGCAATCAAACCCAGGTGACCCTCTCCTGGGAGAGCCCGGTTGCCAACATCGACGGAACTCCGATGGATGATTACGCCGGGGTGAATCTCTACCAAAACGGCGTGCTGGCAGCTGCCTTTACCCGCACCAGCGCCGACACCGGGCAGGCCGACTCGGATGTCTACACACCGGCCGTAGCGGGGTTCTATGATTGGTACATTGCCGTAATCGACAATGAAGTTCCCGCGAATGAAAGCACACCGTCGGACACCCTGGGCACCCCGCTCAGCTTGCCCCTGGCAGATGAGTTTAATACCCCCGGGGAACCCAACCCGGGAATCTGGATCAATTCTCATACCGATGTCAACGACCGGGCGGTTAATCCCCCCAGCGGCGGGCTTAGCCTGAATTTAAACGGAACGCCCAATGGGGAAGACATGCTGGATCTGAAACCCCTGGATTTAAGCGGCATGCAGGGCAGCGGGGTGCGCTTGTCCTACTACTACCAGCCGCAAGGCACCGGAAACTCCCCGGAAACCGACGACAGCCTGCGCATCTATTTTAAAAATGATCTGGGCCAGTGGGTGTTGGTGCGCGCTTATGAAGGCACGCCGCTGCAGCCCTTTGTGCAGGAAATCATCGATGTGGAAAGCGCTCCCAACGGCGGCGGCAGCTATTTCCACGGCCAATTCCAGATCCGGCTCCGTTCCACCGGCGGTTCCGGGGTGCTGCCCAATGATGATTGGTTTGTCGACGACCTGGTGCTGCAAACGCCTACCGGCATTGTCGAAGATAATCCGTTGCCAAAACAATTTGCCGTGCGCGAAAATTATCCCAATCCCTTTAATCCCAGCACCACCATCCGCTATCAACTGCCGGAGCAAACCCGGGTGAAACTGGTAGTCTATAATACCCTGGGGCAAACGGTGCGGGTGCTGGTCAATAGCGACCGTCCTGCCGGTTATCATCAGGCCGTTTGGGACGGCCGGAATGACCAGGGCGTGCAGGTTGCCAGCGGAATTTACCTCTTCCGCTTCGAGGCCGGTTCTTATCAACAGGTGCGGAAAATGGTGCTTTTGAAATAAGACCAGTTTCAGTTGCCTTGACAGATCAGGATCACGGCAAACGGTTTCGTGTACCGACTTACAGCGGCAGAGAGGCCCCAGATAGCCCCTCTGCCGTATTGAACACCGTTTAATTCCAA
>JAJRYW010000499.1 GCA_024275555.1 Calditrichota bacterium
ATTGCCTTTGTAACGGTGCCGTTTCTAATGTTTATCGTGCCGCGGATTATCGATTCCCTCCATCCCGATCCGCTGATTAATACTGACGCCAAGATCAAAATGGAAATCACTATGCGCTATGTCTTCTTTGCCTCCCTGGCCGGTTTTACGGCCATCTTTTTCTGGATGCTGCGCCTTAAAGTAAGAGTAATGCAAATAAATCGTACCTTAGAAATAGAACAATTCAACCAAGAGGTTCGCTGATGGTAGGTTTGGTCGGATTTTTGCAGATGCTTCAGGATTCCGGGATGCAAAACGCCCCGGAAAAAGTAGCCGGTTCCAATGTCTATATCGTAATGGTTGTAACCCTGATCGTTTGGTTCGGGGTGTTTTTTTACTTGATGTACTTGAGTTCCAAGTTAAAAAAAATCAAGCAGCAACTGGACGTTCGCAAGTAATGTCCGGGTAAAAAATGCACAGGCGTGCAACTATTTCATAATCAGTTAATTTAAACAAAATGTAACTGTTATGTCAGTTAAAACCAGGAGTGTATTATGAAGGCCAAATATATAGTCGGTCTGGTGATTATTGTGGTATTTGTCATATTTGCCGGGATGAATTTCCAGGAATCGTTAACCCCCTATATTACGCTGGCGGAAGCGAAGGCTAACGGCAAGACCTGCCAGATCAAAGGGGCGCGGGTAGATGGCAGTGATCATTACGATCCCACCACAAAAACTTTCAATTTTAAGATTCATGATGAAAGCGGCGAGGAAGTTTTGGTGATTTACAATGGCGTCAAGCCCTCCAATTTTGAACATGCAACCGAAATTGTGGTTCGCGGCAGGTACCGCGACGGAGTATTTGAGGCTGACGAGATGTTGGTCAAATGTCCCTCTAAATACGAGGCCGAAGCGCCCGAAGGAGCGCGCTCATGACGATAGGCATCATTGCCGTTGCGGTTGCCTTTATCGCTGCAGTCGTGTCCACGACGGCTTATTTTTTATACTACCGTAACGGGCAGGAAGAATTATTGGTGCTGGCCAATCGCACCTTTATCCTGATGGGCGCCGGCGTTCTTCTCGCCATCGTTCTGTTGGGTTACTTAATCCAAATACACGATTTCCGGGTCGACTATGTTTACAGCTATTCCTCCCGGGCGCTAAATAAGTTTTATCTCTTTTCCACCCTGTGGGCTGGGCAACAAGGCACATTTTTAATGTGGTTAACCTACGGTTTTATTTTTGGCCTGGTGATGATGCCCCGGGTGGCCCGAAAGAATCCCCTGGCCATGGTGTTTTTACTGCTGGCCCAGGTCTGGTTGCTTCTGATCCTGCTCAAGAAAAGCCCCTTTTCCATGATCTGGCATATCCACCAGGAAGTCCCAATCGGTTTTATGCCCGCCGATGGAAACGGCTTAAATCCATTATTGCAAAACCCCTGGATGGTGGTTCATCCGCCTACCTTGTTTGTTGGCTACAGTTCCACCGTGGTGGCCTTTGCCTTTGCCATGTCCGCCCTGGTGCGCAGAGACTGGAGCAACTGGATTAAAGAGGCCAAACCCTGGGTGATTTTTAATGTGCTGATCCTGGGCGCCGGGATTATCCTGGGCGGTTACTGGGCCTACATAACCCTGGGTTGGGGCGGTTACTGGGGATGGGACCCCGTGGAGAACGCCTCGTTAGTTCCCTGGCTGTTCAGCATTGTGCTTCTGCACGGAATTATTATCCAGGCGCGTCGGCAGTCGTTGGTCCGTACCAACCTTCTCTGGGCCGGCATGGCCTTCCTGACCATGCTCTGGGGGTCGTTCCTGACCCGCTCCGGCGTGCTCACCGATTTTTCGGTGCACTCCTTCGGTAAATCCGGCCTTTTCATTTACCTGGTTCTTCTGCAGGTGTTCTTCACCGGCCTCTTTTTCTATTTTTATTTTGATTTTCTAAACGACTACCGGAAGAAGAAAGCCGAGATTGTCGAAATCGGCCCCGGTTTTTTCAGCCGGGAAATGTTTATCTTTATGGGCATGATGACGGTGCTTTTTACAGCAATCTTTGTCTTACTGGGAACCTCGGCGCCGATTTACACGGGTATATTTGGCGTACCTTCCAGCCTCTCGCCCGATTTTTATAATAGCATGTTGACCCCTATCGCCGTATTTATGCTGATTACCATTGGCGTCGCCCCGGTGCTGGCCTGGAAAACTCCCGAGTTGCGCAAAAAAGCTGCCTTTATATGGGCGGCGGTTGCCTCGTTTATGGTCACCGTCGTTGCGGTGCTGCTGGGACTTTCCCCGATGAAATCTATTGGGGAAAGCACTATCTATACTAAAGGCGCGGTTGCCGCTCCTGACATAATGATGCAAATTAAAGATTTTGCCTTTGAATATATAATTCGCTTTGCCCCGTATCTCCTGTTTTTTCTGGCCGTATTTTTAATCATTCTCAATATTGATGCCGCCTACAGCTTCCTTAAGCGCAATCCCCGCAAATCCGGCGGCTATCTTGCCCATGTGGGAATCGGGTTCATGGTCATTGGTATTTTAACCTCCTCGGTTTATGATGTCCATGAAAAGGTAATGCTGCCCAAGGGGGAATTCCTTCGCACCGAGTTGGGCTACGAAGTTAAATTTGTCAATTTCGTAGACTCCCCCGACGGAAAAGACCGGGTTAAACTGGTGGTGCGCAATCCCTCCGGATCGGAATACGAGGCTTATCCGCAGTTCTATTACAGCGATTTTTCCCGGGCTTACATGGTTTCTCCGGATGTTAAAGCCCGTTTCACCAAGGATATCTATATAAGTCCCATTTCCTTCACCCCGGCAAAAAACACCATGGGAAAAACCATCACCCTGGGCAAACAGCAGACCGAAAAAGTGGAGAACCTGGAATTTACCTTCAACAAATTCCTGGTAAAGATGGGCGGAGGATTCCAGGAGGTTACCGCGGACTTGACCGTGCGCCTTCGCCAGAATGGCCAGGTGATCGAACACAACGTTCTTCCCATCCTGAAAATGAGCCAGGGTGAGAAACTGAAAGATCCGGTGGACATCCCCGGAACACAGTATAAAGTGGCTGTCGACGGTGTGAACGCCAGCTCCGGTGAAGTAAAATTACTGGTCGTGCATCCGGGCCAGGACGGCGCCGACTCTAAAGATATGCTGGCCATTGAAATAAGCGAAAAACCGCTGATCAGCCTGTTGTGGTTCGGAACCCTGGTGTTTATGGCCGGATCATTCATTAGCCTGGTGGGCCGCCGCCGCACCGGCCCCGAGCAAGACGCATAAAAATGTGCAGACGCCGATCTTAAAAGATGGAGCCTCCCGGAGAGGCCCCATCTTTTTTTATTTACAGGCGTTCTTACCGGCTGTCTTACCGAATAACGGATGCGCAAGGCGCAGGTATCCATCCGCACCGATCCAAAACAAGGTGGTAAAAACCGGAATGAAATATCGGAAAATTCTGCTGCTGTGCTTTTTCCTGCCCGGACTTGTCTCAGCGCAGTTTACGCTGAGCCTGATTGAGACCCAAATCGAGTCTGAGTACCCCATTGCTCACCTTAGCGCCGATTCCCTCAAATCTCTGTTCGCCGGGCCGGATTCGGAAAAAATTGTCCTTTTTGATGTGCGGGAAGAGGCTGAGTATCAAACCAGCCATTTGCGCGGCGCTTACCGGGTCGATCCGGAGCTGGCCGATTCGCTCTTTTTTCTGCGCTTTGCCGATCTGATTACCGGCAAGCAACTGATCTTCTACTGCTCGGTAGGAAAGCGAAGTTCCATCTTTGCCGTACGCGTCGATTCGCTGGCGAGGAAGCTGAACGCCTCGGTCGCCAATTTACGGGGAGGGATTTTCCGCTGGTATAACCTGGGGTATACGGTGGTAAATCAGGCCGGCCCCACGGACCAAATCCACCCTTATAATGCTTTCTGGGGAGCGCTGGTAGAAAAGCGAACTCGCTGACGCCCAAATTGGGGAGGGCAATTTCGGGCGGCGGCAAACATGACGCCGGTCAATGTGGCCGCCGGAGAATTTCCGTATATATGCCCCGGAACTGCCGGGACAACTTTCCCGGGAACAGGCAGGGAATTTCCGTTGGAGCAGGGGAGCGGCAGGCCTGCCTCCCGGCCTTTTCCTTTGCATAAAGATTATCGTTGGAAGTTGTGTCCGGCTGCGTAAATCGCTATATTTACAACTCATTCAACCAAACATAGTGGATTCCTTTGAAACGCAACAGTCTTTTCAAAAAATCATCTAAGAAATCCTCCGCCTCCGCCAAGTCCGGGGCCAAAAAGGATTCGCGAATCGGGAAGGAAATTTCCGGGCTATTGCTTTTTGCCGGCGGGGTGCTCTTTTTCCTGGCCCTGCTCACCTATCATCAGGCCGATATTACCTGGGGGAGCCAGGTTGCCGGGAACCGCTATGTGGTAAAAAACTTCCTGGGAATTATTGGCGCTACAATTGCCAAACCTGTTTTTGAATACACCTTCGGCTACGCCTCCCTGATATTCCCCTTTTTAGTCATGCTCTTCGGTATCCGGATGGTAATTAACTATCCGCTCTACAAGCTGGTGCGTCTCAGTTTTCTTTCCCTGGCCTGGGGATATTTTATGGCGGTGGTGCTGGCGATGCCGGAATCCCTGGCAACTTACGGGCAGAGCGTGGATTATTACCCCAGCGGCCTGCTGGGCGGGTTGACCACCGATGGGATCATCAGCTACCTGGGGAAATTTGCCCTGGGTTTTCTCTCGGGGATTTACTTCGTGATCTTGTTAATGATTACCTTCGATTTTCGCCTGTCGGTTTTACCCATTTATTTTGAACAGTTTCGCTTATGGATTGCGGCAAAACTGCGCCGAATCAAATACCGTCTTGTCAAAACCATTAAAGCCGTAAGCCGATGGGTTAATGAAGTGCAATGGTTCCGGCCGAAATCCCGCAATAAGCATGTTCCGGAGAGCATCTATACCCAGCAGGAAGACAGTTCCGCAGAACCGCCGTTAGTAGAAGGGGAGGCCGAGCCCGGGCCGGTTGTCGCCGCTCTTGAGGACGACCGGGTGGTGGATTTTTCCGGCATCGAGGAAGAGGGCAACGGCCGCCATGCTTCCTCATATTCGTCGCTGGACGACGAGGAAATCATCACCAATGCGGCCGGTTTTGAAGTGCCTGATGATTACCCCCAACCGGTCTCTCCCTACCCGGAAAGCCGCATTGACGGGGAATCGGCGCAGCAGTTTCCGGAATCCGAAGAGTATCGCGACCCCATAGCCCCCAATCCCTTCGGGCAGCGAGACCTGGAATTTGTGGAAATGCCCGAGGAAGATATCGAGGCCCAAATCCAGGAATCTTTATCGAAATACCAGATGCCCCCCCTGGAACTGCTCCATAATGACGACCAGGACAACAAAGTCTCCCGGGAAGAACTGATGGCCAATGCCGATTTGCTGGAAAGCACCCTGGCCCAGTTTGGGGTAAAGGCCTTTGTAAAGAAGGTCATCGAAGGCCCGGTGATTACCTTGTACGCAGTGCGCCCGGCCGAAGGGGTGAAAATCAATCAAGTCGTCTCGCTGACCGATGATTTGGCGTTAGCCATGCGCGCCAAGGGAATCCGGATGATTGCCCCTATCCCCGGCGAAGCCGCCATCGGGATCGAAATTCCCAACCGGCGGCCCTCGGTAGTTTATTTTAAATCGATTATCGGTTCGGAAAAATTTATCAACTTCCGGGGCCAACTGGTGCTGGGGATGGGAAAAACCATTGGCGGCGATGTGTACTGCGCCGACCTGACCAAAATGCCCCATCTGCTCATCGCCGGGTCTACCGGTTCCGGAAAGAGCGTGGGCATCAACACCATCATTGCCAGCATCCTTTACCGGGTGCCGCCCAGCGACGTCAAGTTTGTGCTGATCGATCCCAAAAAGCTGGAACTGTCCCTCTACGCCAAACTGAAAGACCACTACCTGGCCTACTGCCCGGAAGTCGACGAGATTGTGGTCACCCATCCCCAGAACGCCATCCTGATTTTGCGGGCGGTGGTGAACGAAATGGAAGAACGCTACGAAATTCTCTCCCAGGTGGGCGTGCGCGATATTATCTCTTATAATCAGAAAATCGATAAATTGCAGCCTCTCGATGAGCAGGGAAAGAAGTTCCGCAAGCTCCCTTACATCGTTGTGGTGATTGATGAACTGGCCGATTTGATTCTAACCGCTTCCCGGGAAGTGGAGGAGCCCATCACCCGCTTGGCCCAGATGGCCCGGGCGGTGGGAATTCACCTCATTGTCGCCACACAGCGGCCCTCGGTGGACATCTTAACCGGTTTGATTAAGGCGAACTTCCCCACCCGGATCGCCTTCCAGGTGGCCACACGCCCGGACTCCAAGGTAATTTTAGATCAATATGGGGCGGAGAAACTGATTGGAAACGGGGATATGCTCTTTCTGCCCCCGGGCACCGGCAAGCCGGTTCGTCTGCAAAACCCCTTTATCTCCACCGAAGAAGTTGAGGCGATGATCAAACATATCCGTAAACAGCCCAAATTCCCGCCCTATGAATTGAAATTAGTAAGGCGCCGGGAAATCGCCAGCCCGGAAGCAACCCGCCGCATGAATCAGGATGATTTGTTTGAAAAAGCCCGGGAAATTGTCATCCGCCACCAGCAGGGATCGATTTCGCTGTTGCAGCGTAAGCTGAAGGTCGGCTATGCCCGGGCCGCCCGATTAATCGATGAGTTGGAAGAAGCCGGTGTGGTTGGGCCGGGACAGGGGAGTAAAGCCCGCGATGTACTCATCTCCGGCTACACCGAAGAATAGAAAAAGGATCATATTGAATGAATGCACGACTTAGAAATGGATTATCCGGCGGAGTTTTATGGCTGCTGATGCTGCTGGTTGCCGGAAGCGCCGCTTCTGGCGCCGATGTGGATAAAATCATCAAAAAAATGCAAAAAAAATACCGCAGCGCTAAGACCATCCAAATTCATTTTAAAGAAATTACCCAGTTCTCCTTAACCGGAACCACCACCGAAGTAAGCGGGGTGCTCCACATGCAAGGGCAGAAAAAATTTCGCCTGGAAACCGAAGACCAGGTAATCGTCAGCGATGGAAAAACCATCTGGCAGTATAATAAATTAGAGAGCCAGGTTCTGATCGATAACGCCAAGAATGAAAATCAGGAAGTGCTGCTCAACAACTTTTTGTACGAGATCAACGACCACTACTTCGGTCAGATACTGGAAGAGAAAAAAGAGGCGGGCAAGAAGCGCTATTTACTGAAGCTTACTCCCAAGCCTGCCGAACAAAGTTTTTTTACCGAAGTGCGAATATGGGTAGTGGACAAAACCTGGGAGATTGTGCAGGCGGTTTACACAGATTACAATGACAATGTAACAAAGTATGTGATTGACAAGATGGCTTTTAACCCCGCTTTACCAGACACATTGTTTACCTTTACACCTCCCGAAGGCGTTCCGGTCGTCGACTTAAGATTTTAATTAAAATCTGAAAAAGTCGTATAAAGATTACCCCGGTACAGCCGATTATTTGGTATTTCATTTAAGGACCTTTCACGCACAGGCTGTGCCCGGGAATCAGATTAATTTTCCTGTTTTATTTCCACGTAAATAAGTTATGTAGGATTTGTAAGGGGACGTATTTTGGAGAACTATTTAGAAACCCAGGAAACCGAACAACAGGTAAGTTTGCAGGACTATTTGCGCATCTTATACAGTGGAAAATGGATTATCCTGGTTTCATTTTTAACCGTACTCATTGCTACGGCTGTTTATACATTTACGGCCACGCCGGTCTACCAGGCCAGCGCCATGATTCTGGTCGAAGGACAGTCGCCGCAAGGCCTGATTTTAGATTTGAATTACCTGAATGCGCCATCCACGGAATTGGCCAACCAGGTTGAAATATTAAAAAGCCGCACCCTTGCAAAGCGAGCCGTGTTAGCGCTGGAAGCCTCGTCGTTTCGGGATTCCCTGGCGATTTTCCAACCCAATTCCCAGGGTGAATATAGATCCCGTCGCCAACAGGTGGATTGGATCCTGCGACACCTGGAAGTAACCCCCAAAACCGAGACGGATTTCCTGAAAATCACTTTCGAGGCCGGCTCGTCCTTCGAGGCGGCCCAAATTTGCAATGTAATTGCCAACACCTTCCGCCAGTTGAACAAAGAATTTAATTTGACCGAGTTTAAGGATTTGCGCCACTTCCTGGAAATCCAACTAAATAAAAAGAGCGAAGAACTAAAGAAATCCGAAGAGGAACTGCGCTTATACCGGGAGCAGGAAAAACTGGTCGCCCTGGACGCCAGCACCTCGGAATTGATTTCCCGTTTGGCCGAAAGCCAGGCAAACATGGAAGCATCGATTGTGGAATTGGAGGCGGCCCAGGAACAGAAACGGAATCTGGAACAACAGTTAGAAGTGCGACGCAAAAGCCTCTCGATTGAAGTGACCGAAGTATCCAGCCCGCTTCTGCTGGAATTGCAGCAGGAATACGCCAAACTGGTCAGCGAGATGATCAAATACGAGACCCTGGTTGCCCAGGAAAGCACGGTTGATCCGCAAGTGTATCAATTGGAATTAAGCAGCAAGATCAGCCGTTTGAAAGCCATACGCCAGCGGCTTCAGGAAGAAGCTGCCCGCATTTCCAACACCAGCATGATCTCCGATCCGCTGCAGATTGCCCAGCAACTAAGCAGCTCCATCCTGGAAATAGACACCCGGATAAAAGGGCTTATGGCCAAAATCGACGCCTTGCGGGAGGTGGTTGCACAGTATGAACAGGGATTGGAGAAACTGCCCCGCCAGGGACTGGACCTGGCCCGCCTGCAGCGCAAGGTGGAAGTGGATCAAAACACCTACATTATTCTGACCCAGAAGCTGGAAGAGACCAAGATTGCCGAGGCGGGACAGAAAGAAACCATTCGTGTGGTGGATGAGGCCATTGAACCGGTATTCCCCATTAGTCCCAAGGTGAAGCTGAACCTGCTCCTGGGGGCAATGATCGGTTTGGCCCTGGGAGTGGGGTTAACCTTTCTGCTGGATTATCTCGATGACTCGATTAAAAACCCGGAATTGCTGGAACAGCTCGGGTTATCCATTTTGGCGATTATTCCCGAAATCGGAAACAACGACCTCCCGATCAAGCCGGTAATCAGCAATGGATCAACGGACGCTTTAGAAGGAAAAGCCATCGAGTCCCGTTTGGTGACCCACCTGGACCCCAAATCGCCGGTGTCGGAGTCTTATC
>JAJRYW010000500.1 GCA_024275555.1 Calditrichota bacterium
CCGGCCGGGAACATGCCCGGCGTGTTGCGGGTGATTACCGCCGCGGATATCCCCGGGGAACGCTATACCGGTTTAATTATCCCGGATTGGCCGCTGATGATTGCGGTGGGCGAGGAAACCCGCTACATCGGCGATGTGCTGGCCGCTGTAGTAGCGGAAACCGGAGAACAGGCCCGCAAGGCAGTCGAGGCAATCCGGGTGGAATACCGGGTGCTGGCGCCGCTCACGGACCCGGAGCAGGCCCTGCAGCCCGGTGCGCCGAAAATTCACCCGAAAGGAAATCTGCTCTCGGAAACCGTGGTGCAGCGCGGCAATGTGGACCAGGCCCTGAAAGACGCTGCATACATCTCCCGGGGCGTCTACCATACCCAGACTATCGAACATGGCTACATGGAGCCGGAGTGCTGTGTGGCCCTGCCCAAAGGAGCGGGGGTGCATGTTTATTCCCAGGGCCAGGGCATTTATGAAGATCAGAAATCAATTGCCAAAATCCTGAATCTCCCCCTGAACGAGGTGGACGTGGAGTTAGTACCCAATGGCGGCGGTTTCGGCGGCAAGGAAGACCTTTCCGTGCAGGGACATGCCGCGCTGCACGCCTTTTTGCTGAAACGGCCGGTCAAGGTGCGGTTAACCCGTGATGAATCGATCCGGATGCATCCCAAGCGGCATCCGCTTAAAATGGAATACACCGTTGGTTGCGACAAAAACGGGAAATTAACCGCGGTGAAGGCCCGCATCATCGGCGATACCGGGGCGTACGCCTCGGTAGGGATGAAGGTGCTGGAGCGGTCCGCCGGCCACGCCGCCGGAGCTTATATGACTCCCAATATGGATGTGATCGCCAAAGCGGTCTACACCAACAATATCCCCAACGGCGCCATGCGCGGCTTTGGGGTCAACCAGGTTACTTTTGCCATCGAAAGCTGTATTGACGACCTTTGTGAACAGGGCGGCTTTGACCGCTGGAAATTCCGTTACGACAACGCCCTCACCGAGGGCGACATGACCTCCACCGGCCAGGTGCTGCGAGGCGGCGTGGGAATCCGGGAAACGCTCCTGGCCGTCAAAGACCAGTTTTACCAGGCCAAATACGCCGGTTTGGGCTGCGGGATTAAAAATACCGGGATCGGCAACGGCATGCCCGATGAAGGCCATGTACGCATCGTGATCGAATCCCCGCAAAAGGTGGTGGTGCATCACGGCTGGACCGAGATGGGCCAGGGCGTGCATACTATGGCGGTGCAATTCCTCTGCAATGAAACCGGCCTGCCGCCGGAGATCGTGGAGGTGCGGGTGGAAACGTCCGGGCGCACCCCGGCAGGGATGACCACCGCTTCCCGGGCCACTTCCCTGTTAGGAAACGCCATTGTCAATGCCGGGGCCAGAATCCGGGCGGATTTGCAGAAGGCGCCCCTGTCCGATTTGGTCGGCAAAGAATACATCGGGGAATGGGTGTGCGATTGGACCACCAAGCCGGGCGCCGATACGGAGCAGATCGTGACCCATTACTCCTACAGCTACGCTGCCCAGTTGGTGGTGCTGGATGATGAGGGGCAGATCAAAAAAGTTTACGCCGCCCACGACGCCGGGAAGATCATCAACCCGATGCTCTTTGAAGGGCAGATCGAGGGGTCGATCCACATGGGATTAGGATACGCTATCAGCGAAGAGCTGGTGCTGGAAAACGGCTTCCCCAAATCTACCCGGCTGCGCAAATGCGGCATCCTGCGCTCCAAGGAAACCCCGGAGATGGAAGTCATCGGGGTGGAAGTTCCCGATCCGCATGGGCCGCACGGGGCCAAAGGAGTGGGTGAGATTGGCCTGGTGCCCACGGCCGCCGCGGTGGCCAACGCGCTTTACCAATACGACGGCGTGCGCCGCTACCGGCTGCCCATGAAGATCAAAAAAGCGCGCCGGTGAAAATTTTCTGCCGCCAAGGCGCCGTTTCTGCCGCGAAGGCGCGAAGAACGCAAAGGTATTCCACTACTGGAGAGACGCCCGGGGGGGGGCTTATCTATTGACCCAAACGGTAACGGTGTTTTTCAGGCAAATACCCGGCGGGGCGTCTCATTCCTAAACCGAAGTGAAACCAACCAAACCATACAGCGGGAGGGAATCCTTACCGGCCCTATTCAGTTTCTTCCCGGGACGCCGAAAAAGAGTATGTGTTTAACTGCGGGAGATACGGATGAAGTGGTGGAAAGAAGTGGTTCTGGATGTAGTGGTCAGCCTGGTTATTGTGGCGGCGGTTCTGTTCCCCCGGGATTGGCTAACCCTGGCCATCCTGGTCTACAGCGGCCTGATGATCTTTTTAAAAGCTGCGGTGTATTTTAACCCCACCGTGGCGGGCAGCATTAAAAAGAGCAAAACACCCCTGTGGTTCTTCCACCTCAGCTACGGATTAAACACCGTGTTACTGCTGGCCGGCAGGCATTGGATTGCCGCGGGACTGTGGCTGGGGATTTGGGTGCTTTCGTATTTGACTTACCGGCGGGTTATTTTACAAAAGCCGGCAACCGGAAAGGGGAAGAGGTTGGTGTAATGGCACCTGGGAATTTCAGGCCACCAACGCCTTCTCTGCGGCTTTAGGTAATTTTATTGCTACAAAGTATTCTGCGGGAAATAAATAATCTTCCCCGGATTCATCAATCACGCGGATCAGGCTATGTTGGGATGCCTTCTCATCATCGAGCACTCGGTAAACTTTGCCTCTTTCAAGAGACACCTCATACCCCTGGTTTTTAATGCAAATAACAAATTTCATAACCATCGTTTTTCACTTTCTTTTTGACATTCTATTCCAGTAAGCGTTTTATCTTAAACTGATGTTTACCCTTCCCATGTGCCTCATACCAATGAATTTCGGCAGTGTGGGTGGTATCATCCGACAGTTTGACTTTCGCAATCCCCTTTACTTTTCTCCAGCGGCCCTGCCCATACATTTTTCTTAACCGGGGTAATTCCCGTATCGATTTACCTACAGCAATGGTTTCGCGATTTGTAATTTTGCTGATAATTTCAAATTCTGATTCCATCGGGCCGTTTCGCCATCAGAGTACATACGGTTATTGAGACGTGAATTAGTTTCCGAAAAAATGAAATGTATTTGTGTAGTTGCCTTCAAGTAATAGTAATGTCCCCCCTTAATCCCCCGTTCGGCTGAGCTCACGACGAAGCCCGAAATCGGGGGGAAACCGGC
>JAJRYW010000501.1 GCA_024275555.1 Calditrichota bacterium
CTACCCCGAGCCGATTAAAATGGGTCAGCGCAAACTTTACTACAGCAAAAAAACCAGGGTTACACAGTGGGGCCCAGGGGACATTATCTTCCCCAGCGTTCATCTGACCGGCAAATCCTCCGGAGACATCATGATCACCGAGGAAGATCAGGAAATCGGCGATATTGCCGGAACCGGGATTAAACGCACCCAGGTTGCCTGGGTGGGATTTAAAAATATTGACGATGTCAATTCGGTGTTCAAGTTATTAACCGAGACCATCCAAAATTGGCAAAAAGCCAGCAAGGAGAGTCCCCGGGAGCTTGTCAATTCCATCGGGGCCAAATTTATTGTTCCGCATGAGTGGACGACCCGGAGTTTTATGGTCAAACGGGAGCATCGGGATAACATCTTTTTTGCCACGCTGATGGCGGACCTCTCCGGGCGGCGCCGGATTATCCAGACCGACAAAGTGGAGAAAGACTGGAACACCTTGATCCTTACCAAACGCATTGCCACCACCTTCGAATCAAACCAGAGCCACACCGAATTTTTGACCATGATTATCGAAATCGCCGACAGCAAAAAGATGCCCGTTCCGGGTGCGGAGGTGCGTATTTCCCCCCATGAGAAAACAGACCTGGAAAAATTCTTCAAGGAAAAAGAGTTGCTGACCCGCAAAATGCGCCAGCTTCTGATGGTGTGCCTGTTTACCGACCTGTTCAAGATTAACCCGGAGAAAAAAACCTGCCACGTTAAACTAAACGCCAACACCAAAGAGATTTCGGTAAACGGTATGAAGAGTTTCCAGATGGAAGGTGCGTTGAATATTATGGGGCGTTCTATTAAGTTTAAACAGGTTTATGCCTACCAGGCCCATCCAACCTTTAATACCACCATCCACCTCCGTTTTACATTTTGGGCGCCGGAGAAATATTTTCAGGATAAAACAATCAAACACTACGCCGTTTTTGACGACCTGGTGAGCAAAACAATATTATGGCCGGCGCCCCCGGAACCGGCTCCGGCAGCAGCGCCCAGGCCTGAAGAGGAAACCGCCCCGGAAACAAAAGTGGAGAGCAACCAGTAAACGGAACATGCCAGGTTATCACAAATCTTTGATGCTTCTACGCTCTCTCCCCGCTTTTCTCCCTCAATGGGGATGATCGGAGGATTTAAGCGGCGCGACTCTTTTGGTTTTTTAAAACACTTTTTAGCGTTTCTCAACGTCAAATTCTTAACTCGCGAGTTGTATTAGAAATACACCTTTACACCGCTCACCAGCCCATCAATGCTGATCGGCCCGGCTGACCAGTACTGGTAGCCTCCGAATAAGGCAAACCGGTCGATGTGCACATTCAGCGCCCCGTAAAACTCCGGCAAAAAGGTGTTGTTGATCCAGCCGCCGTTGTAATTCAAATGCAGGCTGAGCGGTTTGGCCAGGTAGAACTCGCCGCCCACGTTGAAGGCGAAACCGGTGTTCACTTCATCGCCGTTGAGTCCCTTGAATCCCAATCCCCACCAGATGGCTGCTTTTTCCACCCGCAGCCGGTTGTAGTTGATAAAGGCGCTGTAAAGCTGAAGGTGATCTTTCCGGGTTCGCAACTGTTCGGTGAGATCGCTGAAAAATACGGAGACGTTGAAAAGAGGCGTCGGGGAGAACTTGCTGCGGATACTCATACCGGTCAAATCCGTTTCGCTGTAAAAATAACCCCCGCTAAATTCCAGGGCGAACTTTTTCCCCCCGTCCCGGGTAAAGCGGCCGGTGTATTCATCCTGGTAGGGGAAATCGCTGTAGCGGCTTCCCATCACATCGCCGTTATAGAGCAGGCTGTCCTCATGGGGGAAATAAATCAGCAATCCCACCGCGGTGCGCACGCTGGTTTCGATGACAAAATAGCTGTTCAGAAAGCTGTCTACCCCGGCGCCCGGACAGCAATCATCATCGTCGTCATCGTCGTCATCATCATCCGAGGAGGGCTTCTTTTTTTCCACCTGCTTCTCGAAGTCTCCTAATTTCCCCTCTTCTTTTTTCTTTTGGGCCAACGCCTGGCTGCCCAGCCCCATTACGGCGATCAAAAAAATCAGCAGGGCGCTAAAGGTTAGACGTGTTTTCATGGTTCCTCCAATGATCTTATCGAAAAATGGCCAATCTCATGCCAGATTCCGGGAGTTGTCCTTTCTACGCAAAAGAGAGAATCAAGTTTGATTCGAGAAACGATTTTAAGAATTATCCTAAAAAACTTGTGCTGCAAAGACTCCAAGCTCTACAAACCCTGAAAAGATTAAGATTACTGAGAAAATTCGAGCGTTGCGAAAAGATAAATTGTATTTGTATAGTTGCCTTCATGCAATGGTAATGTCCCCCCTTAATCCTCCGTTCGGCTGAGCTCACGACGAAGCCCGAAATCGGGGGAAAACCGGTCTCCCTCCCCGATTTCGGGGAGGGCCGGGGTGGGGAAGTTTTACTTGATAACTGTCCGGCTACACAAATACGCCGCTTTAACTTGAATAATTCATCACGTAAAGTTTCGTCAGGCCGGCTCATGGAGTCGTCCGCAAAAATGTAAACCCGGTATCGACAAACCCGGCTGATTTTCGACAAACCTGGCGAGCATCCTAAGATGGGAGGGTCTCCTCCGGCGGGGTCAATTCCGGGCGGGCATCCAGGACGTCGTCGGGCAACGGCTGCATGGCCTCTTCCAGCAAATCCTCAGTTGTACCCGGCTTATGTGCGTTTTCGCTCAGGAACCGCTTCCATTGCCGGGTTCCGCGTTGAAAGGCAAACAACCCGAACATGTGCCGGAAAATTTTGTTGGGATATAAATCCTTTTCCCGCCACTCCCGCACATAGGGAATCATGGCCTCGACGATCTCACGCCGGGTGGGCGGCCGATGAACGGCGCCGTAAAAGTGCTGATCGACCGCAGCAAATAAATAGGGGTTCTCGTAGGCGGCGCGCCCCAGCATCACCCCGTCAACATACCGGAGATGGTCGCGGATTTCCGGCAGGGAGCGCACCCCGCCGTTCAGCTCGATAATCAACTCCGGGAAATCTTCTTTGAGACGATAGACCAACTCGTACTGCAAGGGAGGAACGGTGCGATTTTCCCGGGGGCTGAGTCCTTTCAGCAGGGCAATCCGGGCGTGCACAATAAAGCGGTCGCACCCCGCCTGGGAGACGATACGTACAAAGTGTGCCAGATTTTCATAGCCGCGCAGATCGTCGACCCCGATGCGGTGTTTCACCGTCACGGGGATTTTTACGGCTGCCCGCATGGCCTCCACCCCCCGGGCAACCGTTTCCGGTTCAGC
>JAJRYW010000502.1 GCA_024275555.1 Calditrichota bacterium
CGCCATCGGTATAAAGGCAGAGGTAGTCGCCGCTGTCAAGCGATACGGTTGCCTGGGTATAGGTGCGATCAGCCAGGAATCCAACCACGGTGCCCCCTTCACTAAGATACTCCACCGTCCCGTTCTCCCGGAACAGAATGGGAGGATTATGCCCGGCGTTGCAGTAGGTGAATTTTCTTCCCCGGGGAGTTAGTATCCCGTAGAAGAAAGTCACATAGTAACCGGAGGTGGTGGTTTCCACCATAAAATTGTTCAGCCGGGCCACCACGGTAGAGACCGGATCAATCTCCTTGAGCAAGCTTTTAAAGCCGGCGTAAGTAACCGCCATAAGCAGGGCCGCCGGAGCGCCTTTCCCGGAAACATCGCCGATGGCAATCCCCTGGCGATCTTTGCCGAAACAGAACACGTCGTAAAGATCGCCGCCGACAATCTGGCTGGAGATATTGAGGATTTCGATTTCGATGCCGGCAATTGTGGGGGCGCGGCGGGGTAAAAGACGCTGCTGTACTTTCGAGGCTACCAGCAACTCGCTCTCCAGGCGCTGCTTGCGCAGTGAATCTTCGTAAAGCTGGGCGTTGCGGATGGAGATGGCCGCCAGCCCGGAAAAGATGGTCAGCAATTCCATATTCGCCTTGGTGAAGTGGCTGAGTTCATTGCTCTCCAGCACCAGCGCGCCAATGGCTTTATCCAGGATAATGATCGGCACGGTGATTTGCGAGCGCGTTTGCGGCCGGGCCGAATAGTAATGCGGGTCTTTCTCTACATCGGCGATGACGCTGCCGCGCTTATTTTCAATAACCCATCCGCTGATCCCCTGGTCGAGTTTCAAGCTCAGCAGGTTCTGCTTGTTTTCATCGTAGCCGGTCGAGACCACCTGGCGAAGCTTTTTCCCGTCTTCATCAATCAGCAAAATTGCCGCCGCATCAAAGCTCACCAAATGGGAGAGGTTGTCAATAATGCTTTGCAGCACCCCCTCCAGGCTGAGGGTGGAGGAGATGTTCTTCACCACTTCCAGGAGCAGGTTGGTCTCTAACGACTTCCGCTTTATTTCCGTATGAATGCGGGCGTTTTCCAGGACATCGGCGGTCTTTTTTAACAGCAGGGTCAGATAATCCCGCACCTCGGGCGTGTTTAAATACGGTTTAATTGCTTCGGTAAACAGCAAAAAGCCAACCACGCCGGTAGCCCCGTGAAGCGGCACAAAATAAAGATAGCTGTTCAGGGAGTAGGTCGCTTCCAGTAAGGAGCGAATGGAGGGACAGCTCCCCCGGATATCTTCGACAGCATAAAAACGGGCCGGTTTTTTGAACACCGCCAGGGAGGAGTCGTCCAACTCAAAGGGAATGGTCGCGCCCTGCTTTAGTTGATGTTCGTTGGGTTCAACGACCAGGAAATAGTTGTCTCTGTAGAGAAAAAGCTGGTAGGCCGACCGGGAAAAAGTGCGGCTGAGAAAACAGGTAAAGCGCTCCACCAGCAGATCGAATTCCAATAGAGCGTTCAAATCCTGGTTGAATAAAAGAGCGGCCTGCTTTAGCCGGTAGAGCCTGCGGTAGAAGTTGCGGTCAATCCAGCGCTGCAACATGTCGGTAAGTTTACCGCGATTGGGAACAATGATGGACAGGGAGAGCAAAAAGGCCAGGGTGGGGTAAGGCTCTCGGAACAGCAGCATGGTCAGGCCGATAAACCCGTAATAAATCAGGGTGTAGATGGCTATCTTAACCAGCATCAGCAACGGTTTATTTAGACGCGGAAATTGATGCACATTATTCTCCAGTCAAAAGGGCGGGAATATAAAATTCTCCCAATCCCCGGGGCAAGCAAATCGGCTTTTTTTTTTGAAGCGGTGATCCCAGGGATCCCGCAAGCTTGTCTGATCTGCTAATATACGACAATTTCGGTGAAAAATGCCAAGCCTCTTTTCTCTGATTCAAAGGGAATAATCTTCTCTTCGGCTCTTGATATTTTCTTCCCTGTTCCTTAGCTTAATCCAACTGCAATTACCAATCAACAGCAAAGCAAAGAGAGGCTGATATGAAGACCATGAAAGCCATCGTGTTTAATGAAGTGAAAAATTTCGATAGTCTAAAATTACAGGATTTTCCCTATCCGGCGCCCGGGCCGGGAGAAGCGACTGTGGCTATTCGCGCCGCCGCCTTAAATCGCCGTGATATCTGGATTATCCGGGGGATGTATCCCGGCATCGTTGTTCCGATTATCCCGGGTTCTGACGGCGCCGGCGTGGTGGAGGAAGTTGGCCAGGGAGTTGATAAAAAATGGCTGGGCAAAGAGGTAATCATCAATCCCGGTTTGGATTGGGGAGAAAATCCCCGGGTGCAGCAGAACCGTTTCCGGATTTTAGGAATGCCGGATCACGGCGCCCAGGCGGAATATGTGAAAGCGCCGGCAGCCAACCTGTTCCCCAAACCGGCTCACCTGAGTTTTCCCCAGGCCGCGGCAATCCCCCTGGGCGGCGTTACCGGCTACCGGGCCCTGTTTACCCAGGGGCAGTTGGATTCCGGCCATACCGTGCTGCTGACCGGCATTGGCGGCGGGGTGGCGGCACTGATGCTGAAAATGGCCCTGGCGGTCAAGGCCCGCGTTCTGGTAACCTCCGGCGATCCGGCTAAGATTGAAGCAGCGCTTAAAATAGGCGCCGGGGGCGGGGCCAACTACCGCGAGGCTGACTGGGATAAGCAGATCCTCTCCCAGGCCGGGGAGGCCGGGGTGGACCTAATTGTCGATAGCGCCGGGGGAGAGGGATTCGATAAACTGATCTCGATTGTTAAGCCGGGGGGACGCGTGGTCTTTTTCGGGGCCACGGCAGGCAACCCCTCCACACTCAATCTGCGCAAAATATTCTGGAAGCAAATCACCGTGCAAGGCGCCACTATGGGCAGCCCCACCGACTTTGCCCAGATGGTGCGCCTGTTCGACGAATATAAAATCGAGCCGATCATCGACGGGCCGTATCCCTTTGAGGAATACCGCCAGGTCTACCAACGTATGATCGACGGAAAACAATTCGGTAAGTTGGTGATGGAGTGGTGAGGTGAAAGAATCACGGTACCAGCAGTTCAAATGTTTAGCTTTTGGAAATACCTATTGCGCCTCAAGAAAAACAACAGTACGTTATTCAGAACAAATTAGCGTACGTAAAAAGGAGCAATAAATGAAACGGATCCAACTCGATAAAGACATTAAACCCTTAACGGAATTTCGCTCAAACGTCACGGCGTTCCTAAAAAAAGTGAAAGAAACCAGGCGGCCATTGGTAATTACCCAGCATGGAAAAAGTTCTGCGGTTATTCTCGATGTTGCTGAATATGAAGCACTGATTGAAAAAATTGAGCTGTTAGAAGATATTGCCCGTGCAGAAAAACAGATTAAAGAAGGAAGCGTTTATACTCACCGGAAAGCAAAAGAGAAAGTGTTGGAAAAAATTTCCCGATGAAAGTACTGTGGTCTGAGTTGGCTATCGAAAGAGTCAGTGAGATTGCTGAATATATTAAACAAGAGAACCCCGAAGCTTCCGGAAGGTGGGTTGAAGCCGTATTTAAACAGGTAATACAATTACATGATTTTCCCCTGAGTGGGCGAAAAATGCCGGAGATGAACCGCTCGGATATACGAGAAATATTCTACAAGCATTACCGAATCATCTATCGTCTTGAAGAGGATTATGTTTACATTTTAACGGTTCGTCATAGTCGGGAAGAACCGCCGACAGAAGAAGTTTTGGAATAACTTGCCCCCACCCAAAAATGAAGAATACCGCCAGGTCTACCAGCGCGTGGTCGACGGAAAACAATGCGGTAAGTTGGTGCTGGAGTGGTGAGGAGGAAAATATAAACTGAGGAGAAAATGTGAATAACAAGCAAATCCGCCCGATTGCTATTTGTATTATCCGCCGGGAAGACAAGGCAATCCTGGTAATGGAATGGCATGATCAGGTTGAGCAGCAGACCTTCTACCGTCCCCTGGGGGGCGGCATCGAGTTTGGCGAGCTCAGTTCCCAGGCTCTGTTACGAGAAATACAGGAAGAAATTGGTGTGGAGGTCGTTAATCTTCGTTTCCTGCAAATGCTGGAGAATATATTTACCTACGAGAGAGAACTCTGCCACGAGGTGGTTTTTGTCTACCAGGGCGAGTTCGCCGATAAATCGCTCTATAGCAAATCATCCTTTATCGGCCGGGAAGTTGACGGCAAAGAATTCAAAGTCGTTTGGAAACAAATTTCCGCGTTCCGGGAAGGGCAAGCGCCTCTATATCCGGATGGAATATTGGCATTGCTGGCGACAAACTAAAGTTTTTCTCACCCATGTACTCTGCACTGGCGCACCTTTTCAAAGGCTCCCGCCTCGCAAGGTATGGTTTGCTGTAAGCCTGTTTTGCCCTGCTTCAGCTTGCTATATCTCAGAAGCAGTTTAGATAAAATGATGTTTTATGGCGATACTCCCTTATCGAGAGCATTTAAAAAAATCGGTTTAATCGATTCACTACCGCGCACTTCCTGTGTTTGCCGCGGTTTTAAAAAAGTGCCCGATAGAGAGCGAAGCGATAAAAGGGGCAAGCGATAAGAACAGAAAAAATATCTTACCAATGCCTGATTTAATATCCCCCGCATTGTGAGCTTAGATTTTGGAAAGGGTAGTCAGATGCACATCTCTCATTATAACTCGCCAGCGGGGAAGAATTTTTAATATACGGCCGGCCGGCCTTCAGAAGTGCTGTTCAAATCAAATAGCCCCTTTCGGGGTCTCAATCGACTCCCTCCCGGCCGGGATTGTCGATTTACTCTGTCGAAGACAGCTTACTTTCGCAGCGAAGTGTGCGAAAGCACTTAGGCGCTTAGGGCCAGCCCTTTCAACATGGCGAAGTTTTTCGTAATATGTTGTCTCCATACAATATA
>JAJRYW010000503.1 GCA_024275555.1 Calditrichota bacterium
CTAAACAGGACACGCCAATGTATATCAGCGCCTTTATTTGCCCGCCGAATTAGACGATAAACGGCCAGCGTCTCCCTCACCACCCCATCCGTTCCTTCAGCCCGGTAATGTGGGCCAGGTGGTGCTGGGAATGCCAGGCGTAGAGGCCCAGGGTTTCCGCCAGGGTGGGGCTCTCCCCGCTCTCGGGATGATGATAGCGGCGCTGCCACTGCCCCTCCGTTAAATGGCGAAGCAGGAAGGTCCAGCGCTGATGCAATGCTTCCAGCAAATCCAGCGACAGGCTGACCGGCCCATGGAGGGCGTCATACAGTTCCGCCCAGGCGTCCTGGTCGTAGGGCCGGATGGTGGGCTGATCTTCGCTCAGGGCCAATTTAAAGCGGATGTAGCTGTTCATATGGCTGTCGGCAAGATGATGCACCAACTGCTGCACCGTCCAGCCGCCCGGCCGGTAAGGGGTTTGCAACTGCTCCGGGGAAAGTCCCGCCACAGCTTGCCGCAAGCGCCCCGGCGCCTCCTCCAGCACGCCGATCCACTCCTCGATTTGCTCCGGAGAAATACGCGCCGGGGGAGAGTATTCCCCGATGGGATACTGAAGCGGGTAGAGTTCTTTATCGTCGGACATTTTCTTCTCCGTCTTTTCTGGCAGTTGCAAATAGCGGCTGCGGTATACCTCGATGCTGGTGACCACAAAGATCATAATCACCGGGCCGTAGATCACCCCCAGGAAACCGAATAAATTCAGCCCTCCGAAGGCGCTCAACAGAACCAGGGCGGTGCTCATTTCCGATTCTTTGGAAACCAGGCGCGGGCGCAGGAAATTATCGATATTGGCAACAAAGACCAGGCTCCCGCCAATGACCAGGGCGCTTTGCCAAAGATCGCCAATCAGGAACAAGGTTATTCCGATGGGAATCGAGATGACATGCGCTCCCATGGGCAGGATAGAGAGGAAAATGGCCAGCAGCGTCCAGAAGGCCACAAACTTTACCCCGGCGATCCAGTAAAGCAGGCCGGCCAGCGAGCCCTGCACAATTGCAATGATAAACACGCCGCGCACCATCGAGCGGGTCATGGCAATCATCCGGTCGATGAAATACTGATCCAGTTCATCATCCAGCGGGCTGAGGTCCTTGATCAGGGTAATAAAATCCGTATAGCGGGGAAACAGCGCTCCCAGCACAGCAATGAAAACGATGATCTTGGTCACCCAGGCCGTGGAACTGCTGCCCACCCGCACCGCCTTGTCGGCCAAAAACCCCACCACCGGCTGCACGATTTCCTGAATTTTCTGAATTAAAGCGGCCTCCGTAAGCGTCTCGTTTTTCAGAAACGGGAGGGCCTTCAGCACTTCATTTAGTTTCTCAACGATGATTGCCAGGGAGACATTGTCGCCGCTGACCAGCCGGGAAAGTTCATCCCGGAACTGGAAAGCCTGATCAATGGTAATGTTGACCACTAACGAGAGCGGAATCAGCAAGGTCAGGATAACCACCAGGATTGCCAGGGTGGTGGCGAGCATTTCCCGTTGTTTGCAAATCCGGTAGAGCCAGTCGTAGACCGGCTTAAACATTACCACCACCACAATCGCAAAAACAGCCGTGGCCAGGTAGGGTTGCAGCAGGTAGTAGCTGATCACCAGGGAAAAAATCATAACGAAGAGAAAGAAGATGCGGCTTTCCTTCGACCATGGTTGCTCAGACATAGATGCCTCTTAACTGGTTGGAGTCAATGTGATGAAGTACCGGGGAATTTAACAATATATTGAAAAATCACCAGGGACGGAAAAATAGCGGTCCCTCTAAAGCCTTGATTTCAACTAATCCTTCATGGCCCGGTAAAGAGCTAAGAGAATCATTGCCCCAATGACGGCCCCGATAAACCCGGCCCGCTCTCCCGGGTAATAAAGTCCCAGGAACTGGCCTAGGTAGGTAGCAACCACCGCCCCGCCAATCCCCAGCAAGGAGGTAATCAGGCAGCCGCCGGGGTCTTTTCCCGGCATAAGCGCTTTGGCAATCGCCCCGGCAATAAAACCGATGATAATGGCGCCCAGTAAACCCATGATAACAACTCCCCATCACCCTATATTATTGGATAACAATAAAATGCAGACAATTCCAGCGCAATTACCCCCCCCCATAAATCGCCAATCGCCAATCGCAAATCGCCAATCTTTAATCTTTAATCTTTAATCTTTAATCTCAGTTTTGTTAACTTGATCTTCAAAGCCGCCCGGAAACGCTATTGCCTTGCCAGCACCGCGCTCCGGAGCTGCTCCTGTTCAATCGGCACTGCGCCGACCTCTTCGCAGACCACCCCGGCGGCAAAATTGGCCAGCGCCACCGCTTCGCGCATCTCGGCGCCGGCGGCTAACATCAGGGTTACCACGGCGATAACCGTATCCCCGGCCCCGGAGACATCCGCCACCTGACGCGTATAGGTTTTCACAAACGAAGCCTGCCCGTCCCTCTCAAAGAGGGCCATTCCCTGCGCTCCCAGGGTAATCAGAACCGCCTGCGCCTCCAGGCGCTTCAGCAGCAACGCCCCGGCCCGGCGAATATCTTCCTCGCTGACCAGCCGCATTGCCAACGCCTCGGCAGTCTCTTTTTTGTTGGGCTTAAACAGGGTTACTCCTTTAAACGAAAAAAAGTTGTCGAATTTAGGATCGACGGTGACAATCTTTTCATGTTGGCGAGCCAACGCGATGACGGACGACACTAATTCCGGCGTCAGCACCCCTTTGTTGTAATCCTGCAAAATAATTCCATCGACCTGGTCAATCTGCTCCTGCAGAAAGGCCATTATTTGTTTCTGTACCGCCGGGTCAATCGGGTGCGCTTCTTCATAATCCACCCGTGCGATATGCTGATTATTGCCGATAATACGGGTTTTCAGGGTAGTGGGGCGCGAAGGATCGCAGATCAACCCATGGGAAGGCAGATTGCGTTCTTCCAGCATACGGCGGAAGGTTTCCCCCCATTGGTCATCCCCAACCGTTCCCAGCAGAACCGGCGCGCCGCCCAGGCCGATGATATTATTGGCCACATTGGCGGCCCCGCCAAAGCGAATATCTTCATCGGAGATACTGATGATCGGCACCGGGGCTTCCGGCGAAATCCGGCTGACTTGCCCCCACAGGTAGCGGTCGAGCATCACATCCCCCAACACCAGAATGCGGCGATTCCGGCACTGCTCCAGAATCCGGTTCAGACGCCTGGCGGTAAATTCAATCATACTATTTCCTGTGGGATGAAGATGGGGAGGTAGGAGATTCGAAACGCCGTTTCAGCATTTCTAAAAAAGCATCTTTCACCAGGCTGATCAGAATCAGCGCCAACAGCAGCGGGAAGCCGGTAAAATAAATTACCCGGATAAAACCCGGCACCCAACTGTAGTTCAACAGCGGTACAACGGTGATGATAATAAAACAGAACAGGATATAATACTCCACAACGCGGGTAATGCGTCTATAATACATTTCTACCATACTTGTAGGCCTTTCCGAACTCGCTTGATTTGTTTTGGTGGTTTTCCGCTTCATTGACAAAACTCGTTTATCCCTTAGAACTATAATATACACATTTCCAGAAAATGTTACAGCGATTTTTGTTTAAATAAATTAACGGCGGATTTTTTTCTGATTACTCTCTACCGTGCATTTTTTAGAGGTGGTTTTGCCTCCCGGTTTATCGGGCCGCTTGAAACACCTCCGATAGTGAGATCGAGAAAATTTGTGCTTCGAGCAGATGTTCTTTGTTCCCGGCCAGCGGGGCCGGAGAAGCGCAGCGGCATCTTAGTAGCCAACCGGCCGGCCGTTTCCGCGCGGATCACAGCTTATTTCCCATTTGGTTCCGGAACGCCAGATAGCCTGGATATCGGCCAGGCGCTTCCGTTGTACAATTTTGAAACCGCGCTGCCTCAAGGTTTGCTGCACCTTTTCCGGGATACGGGCTTCCTCCACGTAAACCGTATCCGGCAGCCATTGCTGATGAAACCGTCCCGCCTCCTGGGCGGCCCGCAGGCTCATCCGGAACTCGATTTTATTCAGCAGCACTTGCAGCACCGAGGTAATAATGGTCGAGCCGCCCGGCGTACCCAACAGGCCCACCAATTCCCCGTCTCGCTCCACAATGGTGGGCGTCATGGAACTCAACATTCGCTTGCCGGGGGCAATCGCGTTTGCCTGGCCTTGCACCAGGCCGTAAAGATTAGGATGACCGGGTTTGGCGGCAAAATCATCCATCTCGTTGTTCAGCAAAATCCCGGTTCCGGGAGCTACGAAATGGCTGCCGAAACTTCCATTCAGCGTGTAGGTCATGGAAACGGCGTTGCCGGCGGCGTCGCGGATTGAGACATGGGTGGTCTGGTGCGACTCGGGCGATATACCCATCACCTGCCGGTACTGGGGCAAGCTGCGGGCCGGAAAGGGGTGGTCCATGGAGATGGATTGGGCAATCTGCCGGGCCGTGTGTGCGCTTTGGAATATCTCCAGCGGGATATCGACAAAATCCGGATCGCCCAGGTAGAGGTTGCGGTTGGCATACCAGCGCTTCTCAATTTCCGAAAGCAGGGCGATATAATCGGCGCTGTTGTGCCGCGGCAGGCGGGAGTCCAGTTCGGC
>JAJRYW010000504.1 GCA_024275555.1 Calditrichota bacterium
ACTATTTTTCAACACAACCCGTTTGATTCCACCACCCTTTCCAACAACTTTATTACCGCAATCTTTGAAGACAGTCGGGGGTACTTGTGGGTAGGAACCCGTGAAGGCGGGCTAAACCGGATGGACAGGAACACCGAGCATTTCCGGCGATACCGGCACAACCCGCAACAGCCCGGCAGCCTGAGCGACAACCGGATTCACGCTATTGCAGAGGACCGCAGCGGGGCCCTGTGGATCGGCACTCAAAACGGTTTAAACCGTCTGCCGGGGGAGGAATCGCATCAAAGCCCAACCGATTTCCGGGTGTTTCGTCATGATCCCGGGAATCCGGGTAGCTTAAGCCAAAATAACATTACTGCGCTGTTGGTTGACCGGGACGGCGCTCTCTGGGCTGGCGCCGAAGATGGCTTGAATCGCCTGGATACGGGGCAGGCCCCGGGCGCCCTGCCGCAATTTAAACGCTTCCACGCCCGGCCCGGCAGCCCCGGGGGGTTGATGGAAAACCGGATTCTTTCCCTGTACCAAACTGCCGACGGCGTCCTGTGGGCGGGTACTGTTTCCGGGTTAAATCGACTGAACCGGGACGGGGAAACCTTCACTCAAATTCCCAACCGCTACCACACTTTCCGCAATGGCTGGGGAACCGTTCTGGCTATCCAGGAAGACCGCAGCGGCCGGCTGTGGCTGGCCACGCCGGATGAACTGATGATTTATGATCGCCGCAGCCGGAGCTACCAATCCTTCCGCCACAATCCCAGCGACCCCGGCAGTTTAAGCAGCAACGGACTTACCCGGATTATCCGGGATCGCTCCGGGGTGTTCTGGATCGGGACCAACGGCTACGGGCTGAACATACACGACCCCAAAGCGGATCGCTTCAACACCTACCGCCGTTCCCGGAATTTCCCGTCCCGCATCACCCGTTTCAGCATCAGCGCCATATTGGAAGACCGCCGGGGCGACATCTGGATCAGCGCCGATGTGCTCTACCGCTGGAACCGCAGGACCGGCGAGTTGAAAAGCTTCGAAACCGACTCGGAGCATCCCCGGGACTTTGGCAACACCGGCATCTGGTCGATGCTCGAGGATAGCAGCGGGAACATCTGGGCGGCAAGCTTTGAAGGGTTGTATCGCTATAATCCGGCAACCGGCTCTGTTCGTCATTTCGGCGTCGGCGGCGATCCCTCCCGCGGCTTGAAGGAAAAAATGGCTCTTCATGTATTTTCCGACCGCCGGGGCCGCATCTGGGTAGCAACCGAAAATTTTTTCAGCCGCTACCATGCCTCTGCCGATCGCTTTACTCATTATCGCTACCGGCAGCGTCCCGCAACCCGGGATGCTTCTTTTACCGGCGCCTACCAGGATCACCAGGGGATTTTCTGGCTGGCCACGGACGACGGGTTAGCCAGGTTTGATCCGGCAATCGAGGTGTTTCGTTACCTGCGCAATGACCCCGGCAACCCCGGCAGCCTGGCCAACAATGTGGTGTTATCAATTCGGGAGGACCCGGTCAATCCCCGGAACATCTTGTGGCTGGGCACGGCCGGGGGAGGGCTGAATCGCTTCTTCATCGATGAAGAGCGTTTTGAGCATTTCACCGGGGAACAAGGGTTGCCTAACAATGTGGTCTACAGCGTACTTCCCGATAAAGCCGGGAATTTATGGCTGAGCACCAACCGGGGAATTTCCCGCTTTACCCCCGCAACCGGCAAATTCCGCAATTTTGACATCCGCGACGGTTTGCAGAGCAACGAATTTAACACCGGGGCCTATTTTAAAAGTCGCTCCGGGGAATTGTTCTTCGGCGGCGTGAACGGGCTGAACCATTTCTTTCCGGAGCGCATTGTGGATAATCCGCACGTTCCCAATGTGGTGATTACCGGTTTGCGCATTTTTAACCGGAAGGCTGGTCCGGAGAACGCTCCCGGCGTGTTAACCCAAGTAATCTCCCGCAGCAAGAGCATCACCCTTTCCTACCGGCAAAATGTGGTTTCCTTCGAGTTTGCCGCGCTGGATTTCTCTGCCGCTTCCAGAAACCAATACCTCTATAAGATGGAAGGGTTTAATGACGACTGGATTCCGGCGGAAGCCTCCCGCACCGCCACATTTACCAACCTGCCCCCCGGCAACTACCGCTTCCGGGTCAAAGGCTCCAACAACGACGGCGTCTGGAACGAGGAGGGCGCTTCGCTGGCGGTGTATGTGAATCCGCCGCCCTGGAGCACCTGGTGGGCCTACAGCCTGTATGGATTAGTCATCCTCTCGACGTTGTGGGGGATTCGTAAATACGAGTTGAACCGGGTTTACTTAAAAAACAGCTTAAAGCTGGAACAGCTTGAGGCAAAAGAGTTGCGCGACCTGGATCAACTGAAATCGCGTTTCTTTGCCAACATTTCCCATGAGTTTCGTACGCCGCTGACGCTCATCCTGGGGCAGATAGACCGCACGCTCAGCTCCACCCAGCAGGCCGAAGACCGGCGGCGCCTGGAAGTAGCGCTGCGGAA
>JAJRYW010000505.1 GCA_024275555.1 Calditrichota bacterium
CAACCAGCGGCTGCGCAGCATTTTCATGAAGACCTTTGCCAAAGATTTAGCGGCGGTGATGTCCGGCAGCTACATCCGCACCCGCTGGGAGAGCGAGGGCAGCCCCTGGTATAATTTTTTTGAGCAGATCGAAATCGGGCCGATTGGCCGGAAGGAAGCCGAGCGCTTGATTCGCGAGCCGGCCCGGGGTATTTTCTCTTTTGACGACCAGGCGGTGGAGCGGATCATCGACTACAGCCAGTGTATCCCCTATCGAATCCAGCGCTTTTGCGTGAACTGCATTGCCCGCATTATCGAAGCGCGGCGGCGCAAGGTCTGCCTGGCGGATGTCGAGGCGGTCAAATCCCAGGTGTTAACAGAGCAGGAGCAATGATGAAAAATCCCTTTATTGCCGGCAACTGGGTGCGCGGGGCCGATTTTGTGGGGCGGGAAGCGCTCATCAGCGAGGTGCTGAGCGGGCGGCAGCGCTCCCTGTGGATTTGCGGCACCCGGCGATTGGGAAAAACTTCTTTGTTGAAGCAGATCGAGTACCTGTGCGGGCAGGAACCATATTCGCAACGCTTTACCGCCCTGTTCTGGGATATGCAGGGCGGCGGCGATGAGCAGGGTTTGCGGGAGAGCCTGCTGGAGAGCATCGAGGACGCGGAGGAGATTCTTTCGGACATCGGGGTAGAAGCCGCTGCGCTGGAATCGCTGAAAATCACCGAAATTCTGCGCCGCCTGCGCAAGCAGGCCGGGCAGGCCGGGCGCACCCTGCTGCTGCTCTGTGATGAGTGCGAAGAGTTGCTGACCATCGAAAAGAACGCCCCGGAACTGCTCCCCAAACTACGCCGGGTGCTGCAACGCGGCGAACATCTCATCACCGTGCTCACCGCCTCCAAACGCCTGATGATGTTAGAGCAAAGCGGCCTCCCGGACACCTCTCCCTTTCTGCACGGATTTACTCCCCCGCTCTACTTGGGCAACCTGGAGAAACCGGCCGCCCTGCAACTGATCCGGCGGGGCGGATTCAGCCAGGCCGACGCCCGGCAGATCATGGAGGTCGCCGGAAATCATCCCTACCTGCTCCAACTGCTGTGCCGGCGCTATTTTGAACAGCCGGACCTGGAAGGGGTGATCGAGCAAATGTGCAACGACGAATTGGTCGGCCGCTTTTTTGCCGTGGATTTCGACTACCTTCGCGAGCCGGAGAAACGCTTGATCCGGGAAGTGCTGCAAAGCGGCGCGGTGAATGAAGCGGAATTGGCCGGTAAAACTGCGTTTCGCTCCGTAAATTTGCGCCAGATGATCTACAGCCTGTTGCAGTTGGGCTATTTACGGGAACAGGCCGGGACGCTGGAAATAGCCAATTATTTTTTTAGGCGCTGGCTACAGAGGGAGCAGGATCGTCTTTTTACCGGGTTGACCCGTGATTCGCACCGCGAAGCAGCCATGACGCCCGAACCCGGCGAGTCCGGAAAACAGATCGGCGATTACCGGATTTTGGAGGAGATTGGCCGGGGCGGAATGGGAACCGTCTACAAAGCCCGCGATGAACGGCTCGGCCGCATTGTGGCTGTTAAAACCCTGGAGGCGGCCCGGCTAAGCCAGGGCGATTTTTTAGAACGCTTCTACCGGGAGGCCCGCACCATCTCCCGGCTCAATCACCCCAACATCACCATCATTTACGACATCCGGGAACAGCAGGGGCGGCCCTACCTGGTGATGGAGCTTGTCGACGGCCAAACGCTTTTGGATTGGCTAAACGAGAGACAGCCCGGCTTTTCCGGAAAACTGGCGGTCGCAAGACAAATTGCGGCGGGACTGGCCTACGCCCACCGGGAAGGAATTATTCATCGGGATATCAAACCGGAGAACATCATGGTTAAAGCGGATGGAACGGTTAAACTGATGGACTTCGGGCTGGCAAAAACGCTCTCGGCGCCCCGGCAGCAACTGACTGCCCAGGGAACCACCCTGGGCACGTTTGCCTATATGGCCCCGGAGCAACTGGCCGGCGCTTCGGCGGACATCCGCAGCGATATTTACTCCCTTGGAGTGGTGTTTTTCCAACTGTTTTCCGGCGGCGCGCTTCCCTACCCGGACGCCAACCAGGCCGGCTATATGTATGCCGTGATGCACACCCCCCCGGCCTCCCTGCGCCGCTTTTCCCCGGAGGCTCCCGCCGCGCTCGATGATTTGCTGATGAACATGCTCGCCAAACAGCCGCAAGCGCGCTGCCGGGATTTAGCCGAAGTGATCAGAGTTTTAGAAGAGATGTGAGTTATCCATGTTTATTGCCGGACAGGGTGGGGATTAAGCCTCCGGTAAAACATCCGGGAACGGCTCACCCTGAATCTGCGGGCTGACGGCAATCTCTTGCTCCGGGGCGGAGAACATCAAGGAAGGCAGAACTTTAAAGAAGATCAGCAAGAGCAAACCTCCGAAGGGCAAAACAAAAATCAACAGGGCCAAAAGCAGTTTGCCGAGAACGGCCCACCGGGTTTGCTGCCCGGCCAGGGAGAAGTTCTTTCCCACGTCCAGCAGAACTTTTTTCTGAGATTTCATCAACTTGCGGCAGGCGCTGGGAAAATCATCCATTATTTCTAATAATCTCGGCATCGCAACCATCCCTGATTTAGTCGTCTGTCGGATATTGCTGTTTATTTTATCAACGGTTTGTTTCCGTGTTTACATAACTAACTTTTTCAAAAAAACACCGGTTTCAGGAAGACTTGCACCGGTTCGCTTCCATATCTAAATTCCGGCCCGCCCGGATATGCAACCGGCCTTAACCGGGGAGATAATTTAAAGGGTCGCAAATTTTAATTGCCAAAAATCGGGAGAATGCATCTGGAATATTCAATTATTTGCCTGGTTGCTTTATTCACCTCTGCTTTAACCCTTTTCTCCGGATTCGGTTTGGGCACCTTGCTGCTTCCGGCCTTTGCGGTGTTTTTTCCCACCGAGGTAGCCGTGGCGCTGACCGCCATTGTTCATTTCCTGAACAATCTGTTTAAGCTGGGGATGCTGGGAAAATACGCCAACCGGGAAATTGTCTTCAAATTTGGCGGGGCTGCCATTCTGGCCGCCTTTGCCGGGGCAAAATCGTTGCTGTGGCTGGCCAACCTGCCGGCGCTATATCAATACCGGCTCTTTTCAAATACGCTCGAGGTCCTTCCGGTAAACCTGGTCATTGGCCTGCTGATGATCATTTTTGCGGCGCTGGAGTTATCGCCCAACTTGAAAAGCTTCAACATCCAGCGGCGCCACCTGATTGCCGGGGGAGTGCTGAGCGGATTTTTTGGCGGCGTCTCGGGTCACCAGGGCGCTTTGCGCACCATGTTTTTGATCCGCACCGGTCTGAGTAAAGAGAGCTTTATTGCCACCGGCGTGGTCATTGCCTGCCTGGTGGATGTGATCCGCCTGGCGGTCTACAGCGAGCGGTTTGTCAGCGGCGGTGTGGGCGAAAATACCGGTCTGTTGATTGCCGCCACACTCTCGGCCTTCAGCGGGGCCTATTTAGGGCGGCGATTGATGCACAAAGTGACCATGCGCCATGTCCGGCTGCTGGTCTCGCTCATGCTCATTTTGATGGCAATTGCGCTGATGAGCGGAATGATCTAAGTAAAAAGCGCTTGACAAGCGGAGCGACCGGCTTTATTATTAAACCCGACCAAAGGAGTCGGATTTAAAGTTTCACATCAAAATCTAAACCGGTTTGAGGAAAATTATGATTGGCGTTGAATTAGATATAAAAGTTACCGATAAAGCTGTCGGGCAAATCAGGAAACTGATGGCCGTAGAAGGAAAAGAGAGCGCCGGCCTGCGCGTCGGGGTTAAGTCCGGGGGATGCTCCGGGTTAAGCTACACTATGGAGTTTGTCGATGACCCCTTAGCCAACGACCACGTGCTGGAGTTTGACGGCGTGAAGCTGTTCATCGACGTCTTCAGCGCCATGTATTTGAGCGGCTCCGAATTGGATTTCAGCGACGGCCTGAACGGCTCCGGTTTTAACTGGAGTAACCCCAACGCCCAGCGCACCTGCGGCTGCGGGCAATCATTTTCGGCTTGAGGAGGTACAGAATGGACCAGGTTCGCACCCGCAAGGCCGTCACCATAGACATCACCGATTTCCTGGATAACGGTATTCTGCGCGAGCAATCCTTCCGGGAAAAGATCGCCCAAATTGATTGGGAAAAAGAATACAGCGATGCGAAAGTCATCATCACCGGCTGCGACAAGGTTCCCATCCCTACCTGGGCCTACCTGGTTTTAGCCAGCAATATTGCCCCGTATGCCAGGCGGATATTCTGGGGCGAGGCGTGCAGCGCCGTGCCGGTCTACGCCCGCAAAGAGAAGTGAACCTTGTCGCTGCCATGATGGGAGCATTTGGATTGCATTGACTGCGTCAATGCAGGCATCGACACAGTCGATGCAATCCAAAATCGCTACACTCTTCACTTGCTGAATAGTAACGGATTTTTTTAAAAAGGCGGGCTTGCCCGCCTTTTTTATCGGGGAACCGCCCCGCTGCTCAGCGCAATAAAACCAGTCGCCCCTGCCAGACCGTGCGTTCGGCAACAATCCGGTAAAGGTAAACGCCGCTGGCAAGGGAGTTTCCCCGGTCGTCGCGGCCTTCCCAGCGCAACTGGTGCGGGCCGGCCGGTAGTTCTCCCTGCCAAATCGTATTTACCCGCTCGCCAACCAGGTTATACAGTTCCACCGCCACCCGGGATGACTGCGACAAGGAAAACCGAATGGTGGTGCTGCTGTTAAAGGGGTTCGGGAAATTGCTTACGGAAGTTACACGCTGTTTTTGCCGGGCTTGATCCGCTGCGGAAGGCCGGCTGGAATTTACCGCGACATAAATAACCGCTTGATCGGTCAGGTTCGCATCATCACGCACGTTTAAGAATAATTTAACCGGTTCCCGGGCAACTTCCGGGGTCGGGTAGAGGATCAGGTATCCTTCCTGCGTTGCCAGGCGCCATTTGAGCGCCTCCGGTTCTACCGAAACGCTAAAATGCAACTCGGAAGCCGGCGTCTCCGGATCGTAGGCCCAGGCCCACAAATTGATTTCCGCCGGCTGCTGCGGTTCCAGCCAGAGTGTATCGGGAACATCCCGCCAACGGGGCGGATCGTTCACCGGGGCAACATCAATAGTAACCCGGCCGGTGTCTGTCCCGCTAACGCCGTCGCTGATCACATAATAGAAATGATCCGCGCCGCTAAAATCCGGGGCAGGGTGATATAGAAATCCTTCTTCCAGGGGCGACTCGCTGATCCGGCCGGCCAGTTGCGAGGTATCGAGCCGGACAATGGTGATGGGGTCCTGCTCCGGGTCAAAATCGTTTCCAAGCGGGTTGATATAGGTCGGGAAATCTTCTTCGGCGACAAAGCGGTCGTCGATTGCCGAGGGCGGGGAATTTGGCGAAGCCGGAGTTGCCAGAATGCGCAGTCCATCAAGAATAACCGGGTCGGAGACGGCCAGGCTATCCACCTGGCTCATATCCACCGGGCCGAACAGGTTTCCGGTAAAGCGATCTACAATAAAAAACTCTCCCAGGGCTTTAAGCGGTTCGCTGTTCCAGCGCAGCACAATCCGGTTCTGCGCCGAAGCAGAATAGCGCAAAATAAACTGGTGCACAGCCGGGGCGTCCTCACGGATATCGGTAAAAAAATCACTGCCCATCCAGGAAAAACGGGCGTCAAAGGAGCCGGGCGGAGGCGGGGGCGGGGCAAAAATATCCAGCCCCGGATCGTAGCCGTCGCTGCCGTTGGGATGCACTCCGAAGTACAATGTATAGGAAAACTGATGATCACTAACTATCAAGCCAACCTGAAACTGGCGTGCATTTATTGCTGTGGCAATCATTAAAGCTGCTAAAATAAGAATAGATCGTCTGCACTGCATTTTTTGCCTCCCTGGCGCGTCCCTCATCCTTGATTCATCGGCCGCATTTCTTAATTCCCGGCCCTGTTAAGCCGCCGCTGTTCTGCCCGGAATGCTGAATTCCGATTGCATTTCGACTCAACAGTGGTTAATATTAACGGCAGTATATGAGCAATAATTATATTCATCGCTTCTAAAGTTTTCTTCATATATGGTACGTTTCACTTGCCCCGGAAACGCCCTTGACTCGTTTGAATTATCTTGAGTCCCATTTCAAATTAGAAAAATGACAGCGGAAGCAGTAAAATCAAGAAGGAGACAGAGATGGGCAAAGAATTATATCGCCCCCCGGCAGTAAAGCCATTGCCGCCCGAGGTATGGACAAAAGAATTCACCACGGAAGATTTAGGGATGCGCTTCATCACCCGGCGCGACGACGGCGATTTTTGGTATGTGCAAATCCGTTGCAGCGTCAACGGACGTCACTATGCCATGAGCGGCAAATCCTTTTACGACAGCCAGTACGGCGGCTATGAACAGTCGCTTGCCGAGGCAAAAAAATACCGCGACGAACATACCATTCCCTATTTTATTAAAGTCGGCTACGATCCCACCCTGCGCAAACGTCAGCAGGAACAGGCCCGGCGGATAAAAGAACGGCCCCGCAAGTTCCGGCCCCGCAAAGAAGCCAAAACCGGCATGATGTCGAATCTTCATTACATCCATTTCCGGAAACGCCTCTCCACCGGCGAATTAACCCGCCTGGTGCTCGAAGTAACCGTAATCATCAACGGGCGGAAGTACACTTCCACCGCATATTCTTATGATTTTGCCAAGTATGGCGGAAAAGAGAACACTTTCCGGATCGCTAAAGAGGATCGCAACAAATTAGCCGACTTGGTATTCCGCAAAGCAGAAGAGATTAAACAAAGCAACATCCGGGATCATCAAACCATCCGCGATTTAATCAAAGCGGTGAAAATCAACAAAACCCCGCCAACCACCCACAAAGAGCCCGACCGTCTGATTAAACGCGCTGCGGCGTCCTCGTTCTGGCGGGTGGCAATTAAACGGAAACTGAACCGTATCGAATATGCGATCCCCCTGCAACGCTTTTATGATGAAGTGTACGGGAGCCGCAACAAAAGCCGTCTCGCCGCCCGTAAGTTTGCCACACTGGCGGAATCGGAACTGGAAAATTTTATCGGAGAATTAAAGCGGGCGAACATCGCCGATCCGGAACAATCAAAGGCAATGTTCAAAGAGTTTCTGGAAGGATTTCTCTCTAACTACAAAAGCAAGGATGATCCCAATTTAGGCGAGAAACCGTCCCAAAACAGCCGGGAAAATCGGGAGATCAACCGGGAGGAACCGGAATACGCCTGAGGATAGTGATAGTCCTCGCTCCCTGCATGGGGTTGCAACATAACATTATCTCGATCCAGCGCTCCGGCGCTGGATCGCTGATTTAAGGCTCTGCCTTTGCTGCAAATTCCAAATCTCAAAACCCAAATTCCAAACGTTTTCATTACCATCTCTCCACCTCGATCCGGTGCTCTGCGCTGGATCGCCAATATTAGGCTCTGCCTTCAGTACAAATTCCACTACGCTTGATTCGGCAGGATTTTGTGCATCAACGCAGTTGATGCAAAAACACAAAATGCTACGGGATTAAGAGCATTTTGTTTACTGCCTGCGCCGTGGGGGTTTCCAGGCGGTAGAGGTAGATTCCTGCCGGTAAGCCCTGTGCCTGGAACTGCACCCGGTGGGAGCCCGCCGGCAATTCTGCATTTAGCAACACCGCCATTTGCTGGCCCAGGATATTGTAGACGGTCAACTTTACGGAACCGGCTCTGTCCAGGCGAAAAGGAATGGTTGTGGAGGGATTAAAGGGATTGGGATAGTTCTGTCCCAACTCCACTGTCTGCGGAATACTCTCTTCATCAGGGGTAATTCCCACCACGGGGTTATCGATCAAAATACGCAAGTTTTGCTCAATAAAGGCATTGTCCACTACCAAACTATCCACGGTGGTCATATCCAGAAAAAAGAGTGTCCCGGTAATGTTGTCCGTCATGGTAAAATCTGCTAAACCGGATAGCTGAGAGGCATCCCAATGGAGCACAATTGTCCCGCCTGCGCCGGGCTGGTAGGCCAGCACAAAAGTTTTCTGCGAAGGGCTGTTATCGCGGATATCGGTGTAATATCCCTGGTTTTGCCAGACAAACTGCACCCCAAAAACACCGGAGGGCGGGGGCGGGGGCGCCAGGGTATCCAGGCCCGGGTCGAACCCATCGGTGCCGTTGGGATGAATCCCAAACCAAACCGTTCTGCCGGTGTTTCCATCCGTCACCTGCAGGGGCGCCTGAAATTGCTGGGCCTGCCCGGGCAGGGTCACAAACAAACCTATAAACAGAAATATACAGAATTGCCGACGCATAATATTTCTCCACTATCGATTAGTTGCCTGTAAACAAGAAGCGCCCGGACATGGCCCGGGCACTTCCTGTGATTCTTTAATTTTATCCGGCAGAGTTACCGGATAAAGATACAATATGATGAGTTTACTTCAAAAGCATCATTTTCTTTAGACCCCGGTAGGGACCGGCATTGACAGTATAAAAATATATTCCGCTGCTGACTGGCTGACCGGCCTCATTGCGGCCGTCCCAGGTCAGCGAATGCCAACCGGCTTCCCGCTCGGCCGAAAGAAGCGTTATAATTCGCTGTCCCAGGGCATTGTAGATGCGCACCACCACTTTTTCCCGCTGGGGAAGGGCAAAGCGGATTTCCGTGGTCGGGTTAAAGGGGTTGGGATAATTTTGGCTGATTTCGAACCGCACCGGCGCCGTACTGCCTTCCGAGACAATCCGCAGTTCCGAAACCAACGGATTGCTGATGCTAACCGGCTGATCCGGCAGAATTTCCGCGGTTGCGATCAAACTTCCCGCAGCCCATTGCTGAAGCTGATAAGATTTGCCGGCAACCGGGATCGTCGAGGCGCGGAACCGCAAGGGGTAATCGTCGCCCTGCAAGCGGATCACCGCCTGGTCTGTCTCGATAAGCCGGAAATCCCCGGGAAAACGGGCGTCGAAAGCTCCCGCGGGAGGGACGGGAGGCAGGCGGTATTGCTGGCGTAAATCCGGCTCGGGAAGCGGCGCTCCCCAGAGCAACTCCACCTGTTTTCCGGCAGCATCCGCAATGGTGATCCGGCTGGCCGCGGACAGATCATCCGGCAACGAGGCCGCCAGCGGCGCCGTCTTACCCAACACCGGCGCACAAGACAGGGCAATTACACCCGGGCTGCTGGCCATCAGCCAATAGGCCTGGCCCTGCCGGATGGTGTCTTCCAGGGTGTACACGCCGCTAAAGCCAAACAAGGTGTTGGCTACCAAAATTCCGCCCGGATCGTCAACGGCGGCTAAAGGCACATCGCAAGACGGCCCGCCAATCATATTCCAGCCCTGCTGCATGGTGATGAGGCAGGGATCGTAGACTGTTCCGGAAATGGAGACAACCTCACTGGCGGGAAAATTTAGCCAATAGCCGGTGCAATTGATCAGGCTGCTCTCCGGTTGGTACGCGCCGTTAAAGCTGAACAGGCTATTCGGATTGGCATTCGGATAAACTGCCAAATAATTCGGATCAGCCACTTGCCAGGGAAGGCTGATCATATTCCAGCCGCTGAGCACCTGCTGCTGGAAAGTAAGCGGAACCACTTCCAACAAAACCGGCACGATGACGGTCGCTTCATCGGGATCGTTGCTGCTGATCTCAATTTCGCACTGGTAGCTGCCCACCGCCAGGCCGGCAGCGTCAATATTGACCGGGATCTGATCGCTGCCGCCGGCAACGGTGGTCCCGGAGGTTAATCCCAACGAAATCCACGGGCAGGGAGGGACCGCTACGGTGATGTCCACATCATCAATAAAAAAATTGCTGAAGCTGCCATTTGCCGCAAATATTTCCGAGCGGAATTCCAAAACATGGGAATTGCCATCGGCAAAGGCGGATATATCGACGGTTTCCAGACCCCAGGTATTTGTGCCGCAAAGGCCGCTGCTGCCATCGACGCGGTAAATCAACGCGCCATCGATGGCGACTTCCAGGTAATCCGCCGGCGAATCGCACGCCCCGACCATCAGGTAAAAACTCAGCGTAGCAGTTCCGGAAGGAATCACGACCACCTGGTTTACCCAGCCTTCCTCGTAGGCGGAAATTCCGCCAAACCAGGCGTGGTAGACGCCCGTGTTGGGCGCCGGCCCTCCGCAGGTAGCCTGCGAACAAAGAGGCGTGCCGAAATTGCTGGAGAATTCCGACCAGAAGCCCGCCCCCGGCCCGGCTTCAAAAGAGGGATCGGCGACAATACCCGCCTGGGGATTGTCCGGAGGGAGGACGGTAGGAATCTTTCGCTGCACTTGGGAAGCACACTCGTAGCAGCGGGCCGCCGCCGCGCTATAATCCAATCCTTCCGGCAAGGTTCCCCCCGGGCGAGGCCCGGGCCGATTTAACGTCCGAGGCGCACTGCGAAATTTATCGTTCCGGCGGGTGGGCAGGGCGGCCACAACGGTATTGTTGGCGGCGGCTGTCCAGATAAGATCATCCGCCGGCGGGGCAGCGACGTTGTTGATGGTCAGTATCTCGCTGGTGTTCCCGCCAATCGGGATGGTCGCCCGGATGGTGTCGGGAACCACTGCGATATCGGGAGAATTGGGCAAGTATCCCAGGAGTGCGTAATAAGCGTTCACACGGCCAAACCCGGATTGATCATCAAACCCGGCAGCCAGCATATCGACCGAGGTGGCGCGCATACGGTCGCGCACTTGCGCATTGGTTAAACCGGGCAGGTAGGAACGCACCAGGGCCGCTACACCGGCGGCAAAGGGAGTTGCCGCAGAAGTGCCGTTAAAGGTAGCGGTATATTCGCCCGGGTCGTATCCTCCCGCTCCCTGGATATCGGTGGTTTGAATACGAACACCCGGGGCCATAAAATCCAGGTCGGCCCCGAAACTGCTGCCCCACCAGGTTTCCCCATCGCAGGAGGCGGGATTTTTGCGCTCATCGCAAGGGCTCAACGCTCCCACGGCAACCACGTTGGCATAAGAGGCCGGATAGCTGGGGGTGGAGACATTATCATTCCCGCGGGCGGCCAGGAGAATACAATCCAACCCAAAAGCATAGTTGAGCGCCGCCTCCAGGGTCGCGGAAGGACTGCCTCCTCCCAAACTCATGGAAAGCACCCGCGCGCCGCTATCCGCCGCAAAGGTAATTCCGTTGGCGATGGCCGTGTAGCTGCCCGAGCCGCCGGCGTCGAGCACTTTTACCGGTAAAATCCGGCAGCCCCAATTAACCCCGGCAACTCCTATTCCGTTATTGCCGGTTGCTGCGGCGATCCCGGCGCAGGCGGTGCCGTGCCCGTTGTCATCCATCGGATCGGAATCATTGTTGATAAAATCATGCCCGGGCACGATGCGCCCGCTGAACTCCGGGTGCAGGTAATCCACCCCGGTATCCAGGATGGACAAGATCACGGAGGGATCGCCGGTGTGCAGATCCCAGGCCTGATCGGTGCTCATATCCACCCCGGGCGTTCCGACCGGTCCGCCCCCCCCGGCAGGGATGACCTGACCGGTGTTCTCATGGGCCCATTGGTTGTTATAGAGCGGATCGTTGGGAAGCAAGGCGGGGGCGCTCACCCCGTTTGCATGGGCAATAAAATTCGGCTCGGCAAACTCCACCTCGCCCAGGGAGTGATAAGCCGCCGCCATCGCCGGAATATCCACCGATGTTGCCGCGGTTAAAATATAGATTCGCGTCAGCCCCACTTCCTCGGCCAGGGTTTGGTTCCGGGCCGGAAAGACCAGGAGCGGCGCCATTTTAACAACCTGGTAGCGTTGATTCAGTTGATCAACACTGCCAATACCGGTGCGGATAACACCGGCCTGGCTGCCAATAACCAATTGCTCCCGGGAAGATTGGGTGAGACGAAGCACTATTTGATCGGGGAGATAATCCCTTGCCTGCCCCGTCAGAACAGTACTGCCAAATATCAATACCAGGATTGCCAACCAAAAACGGTTCATCTTGCTTCCTCCATGATTATTATGAGCAAAATATTTATCCTGAATAATTCATCACGCAAAGCCGCAAAGTATTGAAAAAAGCGAAGTTCAGAAATATGTTGGAACAGAGATTCAAGAACTAAATTTTTTTTAGATTTTTTTCTAATATATTGTTTCTTTGCGTCTTAGCCCCGGCCAGCCGGGGTGAGTAATTTATGAATTAATCAGGTTATATGAGTCGGAACGATTTGTTTGCTAGCAATGTCTCTGTTTCGGCAGCGTATTCACATCGATGGATAAAGCAAATCCGGGTGGTATGACCAAACTGTGAAGAGACATCCTCTCAATGACTTTTCAAAATAACCATTTAGAGCCATAAATGGAAGTGTATTGATCACAAAACATATTTTTATTCCATGAAATTTTTCATAGATTTGCCGCAATCAAAGTTTGCGATGTAAAAAAACAGAGAAAAATATGCTCTTCTCACATCAGTCTGTCCAGGTACTAACCGTCCCCGGTTTTACCGGCTCGGGTCCCCATCATTGGCTGAGCCGCTGGGAGTTAAAACACCCGGAGTTCCGGCGGGTAGAACAGCAGGATTGGCAGCGGCCGGAGAAGGAGACCTGGGTAGCTCGCCTGGACGAGGCTGTTCAATCCTGCTCCCTGCCGGTAGCGCTGATCGGGCACAGCCTGGGTTGCATCACCATTGTTCATTGGGCGGCCAGGCATCAGGGGGATGTTATTGGCGCATTTTTAGTCGCTCCGGCAGATGTGGAACGCCCCGACGCCCCGGCGCCGATCCGCGGATTTGCCCCGCTACCTGCTGCGCCACTCCCCTTCCCCAGCCGGTTGGTTGCCAGCAGCAATGATCCGCACCTGAGCATGGAGCGGGCCCGGGAGTTTGCGCAACGCTGGGGCGGCACACTTATCCCGGCCGGACCGTGCGGACATTTCGACGCCGAATCAGGTTTCGGCGTCTGGCGACGGGGAGAGGTTTTGTTTGCCGAGTTTCTGCGGCGGATTTTGTAAAGCCGGCACCCCTCCGGTGGAAAACGGACTGTTTGCAGTTGCTCCAAAAATACTGCTACTCCTGAAGCCGATTTTAAATCCTCCTCTCAAATCGCTTCTCTTCCAATTATTCTTTGACGCCAAGTGCAGAGAACCCGCACCCGGCCCAAAGCCGCCGCCGGCGCCGCCCGGGCTCATCATAAAAAAATTGAGAGAATCGGGGAACCCTGGGTCTCTATATGGGGGTAATCACTGTAGAGTATTTGGAGAACCCCATGATGCAACTGATTCACCAGAAAGACTACGCGGTGCGGATTGCCTATCATTTAAATGAACCGGCCCGGGTGCGCCTGTGTATTCATCATATCAGCGGGCAATGCGTGCGGGTGCTGGCGGAAGGAAGACAGTCCCCCGGAAGTTACTCCATCTTATGGAACGGCTGCGATGAAGAGAACAACCCCGTGGCGTCCGGAATTTATTTCTGCCTGCTACGCCAAAATCAACTCACCAGAACCCAAATGATTCTTTTCCCACCCCGGACGCCGGTGTATTAGGCCCGGGAGTTTTTTCCCGAGCTTCTTTGGCCGGAAGATTCATAAAGTCGCCAAACCGTTCCGGTTTATCCGGCTGGGACTAATCCGGGCGCTCGCCAAGAAATCCCTTCCCCCCAGTGGAATTTGGAACAGATTCTGCTTATATTAGCCTCTCATTTTACTTTACAAACCGACAAGCGCCGGCACTGCATGTGCGGGGATGTTCGTCTCACCAACGGAGAATTTAGGATGAAACAGGTTTTTGTAGCCGCAACTCGTCAGAATGACGGCAAAACACTGGTATCGCTGGGGTTGTTCAACGCCTTCCAGAAACGTTTCCGGGAGGTGGCTTATATGAAGCCGGTAGGCCAGCAATACCGGCTCATTAATGGGGATAAAATTGACAAAGACGCGGTACTGATGCACAGCACCTACCGGTTAAGCGATCCCATGACCGATATGAGCCCCATAGCCATCC
>JAJRYW010000506.1 GCA_024275555.1 Calditrichota bacterium
CCGGCAATTGCAGCAGGAGGGACGGCGTCGATTTTCGCACCGGGCCTTTCTGGCAACGCTGTTTATTCATCTGTATCGGGATCAGCCTATTCTCCACCAGCCCTATCAATTACTCCGGGCTGTTGTTGATGTAGATGAATTGCTCTCGGCCTGGCGTTACCGGCATGCCCTGATGGTGCTGCGCATGATCGGCCAGAAAACCGGCACCGGCGGCTCGGCCGGATACGGTTACCTGAAAGCCACCTCGGAAAGTCATCGTATTTATGGGGACCTGTTCAATATTGCTACCTTCTTGATTCCCCGTTCGTTGCGGCCGGAATTGCCCGGGCAGGTGGTGCAGCAACTGGGATTTTATTTTTCACAATCACAACCATAAGGAGATATTTTTGAAGATCGATTTAGCGGGGAAACGCGCCCTGGTCTGCGGGAGCACCCAGGGCATTGGCTGGGCCGCCGCCCGGCAACTGGCTGATTGCGGCGCCGAGGTTGTTTTGTTGGCGCGTAATGAAGAATCGCTGCAAAAGAGGCTAACCGAGTTACCGACGCCCAATCAGCAAAGTCATCAATACCTGTGCGCCGATTTCCGCAAGCCGGGCCAGGTGGAGCAGGTGGTCCTGGCTTACCTGCGGGAATCGGCCCCCATCCACATCCTGATCAACAATACCGGCGGCCCGCCCGGCGGCCCGGCCGTCGAAGCAACGCCGGAGGCCTACCTGGAGGCCTTCCGGCAGCATTTGATCTGCAACCAGATTCTGGCAAGCGCCTTATCGGAAGGGATGAAACAGATCGGCTACGGGCGAATTGTGAATATCATCTCCACCTCTGTAAAACAGCCGATTGCCGGCTTAGGCGTCTCCAACACCATTCGGGGCGCAACGGCCAGTTGGGCCAAGACGATTTCCCGGGAATTAGCGCCCTATGGGATTACCGTAAACAATGTGCTTCCCGGGGCTACCCGCACGGAACGCCTTTATTCGATTATGGAAAATCGCGCCAAAAACACCGGTGCGTCAGTCGAGCAGGTCGAGGCGGCCTTCCTGGACGCCATCCCGGCCGGCCGGTTTGCCGAGCCGGAAGAAGTGGCTGCCGCGGCGGTCTTCCTGGCCTCGCCGCTGGCCGGCTACATTAACGGGGTCAGCCTCGCCGTCGATGGGGGCCGCACCCAGTGTCTCTAAAACGATAGGTGAATCCATGATCAAAATTCAAAACTATATCAATGGGGAGCTGGTGGCCCCGCAGAACGGCCTTTATCTTGACAGCTTTAATCCGGCGACCGGCCAGGTTCATGCCCAGGCGCCGGATTCCGGCAGGCAGGATGTCGATGAAGCCGTTCAGGCGGCCCAAAACGCGTTCCCGGATTGGTCGCGCTGCTCGGCCCGTACACGCGCCGGGTACCTGCGTAAAATTGCGGATCTCATCGAAAGGCAATTGCCGCAGTTGTCGGAAGCGGAATCGGCAGACAACGGCAAACCGCTCCAACTGGCCCGCGAGGTGGATATTCCCCGCGCCGCCGCCAATTTCCGCTACTTTGCCTCGGCAATCGAGCAGTTTTCCAGCGAGAGCCATTTTATGGAAGGGCAGGGGATCAACTATACCCTGCGCCGGCCCATCGGCGTGGCCGGTTGTATCTCGCCCTGGAATTTACCGCTCTACCTGCTTACCTGGAAGATTGCCCCGGCCCTGGCCGCCGGCAATTGCGTGGTTGCCAAGCCCTCGGAAATTACCCCCCTGACCGCCTTTCTCTTAGCACAAATTTGCCGGGAAGCGGAGTTGCCTGCCGGCGCGTTGAATATTATTCATGGGCGCGGAGAAACCGCCGGGGAGGCGCTGGTGCGACATCCGCAAGTGGGATGCCTCTCCTTTACCGGCGGAACCCAAACCGGGGCGCAAATTGCCGGGCGGGCGGCGCCGGCCTTTAAAAAAATTTCGCTGGAGTTGGGCGGCAAAAATCCCAACCTTATTTTTGCCGATTGCAACTACCGGCAAATGCTCGAAACAACCCTGCACTCTTCTTTTGCCAACCAGGGGCAAATCTGCCTGTGCGGCTCCCGGATTTATGTGGAAGAAACACTTTACAAAAAATTCCGCCATGATTTTGTTGCGCGGGTAAAAAGCCTGAAGGTGGGCGATCCGCTCCGGGCGGTGCACCTGGGCGCAGTGGTTTCCAAAGCCCACCAGGAGAAAATATTAGCCTATATCGAATTGGCAAAACAGGAGGGCGGCGCCATCCTGACCGGCGGCAAAGCGGTGCGGGTGGAGGGACGCTGTGCTGACGGCTGGTTTGTGGCCCCGACGGTCATTGAAGGACTGCCCAACCGGCGCCGCGCCAACCAGGAGGAGATTTTCGGCCCGGTGGTAACCATTCAACCGTTTAAATCGGAAAGCGAAGCGGTGAACCTGGCAAATCAATCGCAATATGGGCTGGCGGCAATCCTGTGGACAGAAAATCTCAGCCGAGCCCACCGCATAGCCGAACGATTGCAAGCCGGAATTGTCTGGGTGAATTGCTGGATGCTGCGCGACCTGCGCACTCCTTTCGGGGGAGTAAAAAACTCCGGGGTTGGGCGGGAAGGAGGATTTGAGGCGCTGCGGTTCTTTACCGAAGCAAAAAATGTGTGCATTCGCTATTAATGCGAATCACGAGTTGAAAATTTGACGCTGAGAAACGCAGAATAAGGCAGAAAAACACTGAAAATTATTTTAGTACACGACAAAATAAGTTTTGTCGCTCCTACTGCTTCGGCAGGCTCAGCCTGTTTACTGTTGCTGCTGGCTGAGCCTGTATACCTCGATCCGGAGCTCCGGATCGTAGGCATGAGACTCTGCTTTAAATCTACTGTTTAGTAGGAAGGGCAAGCAACATCACCTGCCGCATTGCCAAACACCCACCTGTAATCTCTCTTTAACTCACCAACTCCATTGAAATAGTATACATTCGTATATTTAAAATATCTGCTTGACAAATATGAAATAGATTTGTATATTAATAGTAGATTTTTGTTCACTATTTTGGGTGGGCAAGTTAAACATCCAACCAAACACAAGGAGAAGCCCATGGCCTATTTTCGCATGATTGATAACCGGGTGCTGGCAGAAGGCGCGTTACGGATGATGCGCAGTACGGATCGGCCCGCCCCGGTTTCCGCAGAAGCCTTCCGCCCCTTAAGCGGCAAGGAGTATTTGCGGCGCATCACCGCCCGCAATTTGTCCCTGGCGATTTCCCGCGGTTTTGTAAACCACCAGCTCTATCTGCTGCCGGGGATCATTCGCCCCGGCGATTTTCTGAAACGGCAGTCCGGCGACGACATTCAGGCAGGGGATAAAAAGCGAGCCAAGCGTGATTCCAAATCTAAACCCAAAGGAGGTCGTCATGAATGAACGCCGTTTTAAGTTTCGGGAAATGATCAAGTATCGCGCCGGAGCGCTGTGCTTGATCGGCATCTTAACCGCCACCTACATGCACTCGACCACCTTTATGAGCCAGTTTTTTTATGACAGTCTCATTTTGGGGGCCATCGCCGCTTTTGCCATTGACGCCGGCGTGGTGGCCATGTCCATCTTTAAAGATGAACTGCTCAAAGACGGGGAATTAGCCTGGATGGTTCGAGTGGTGACCAGCCTGGTCTTATTTGCTTCCGGCATCGCCAATATGGCGGAAGGATTTAAATCCGCTTACGGTCTGGAACTGACCTCTGCCAGCCTGGGCAGCCTCGATCCTCTTACCTGGGTACAATGGCTGGCCGGGACGATTATCTTCCCTATTCTGGCCTACGTCATGTGTGACACGATCGGCACCCGGAATTTGGTGGAACTGAGGCGTCAGCAGCCCCGGAACGGCGCTTCCCGGAAACCCCGCCCGGCCCCGGTAAAAGCGGTCACTCGCCCGGCCAGTTTGCAGGCGGCTAACGCCAAAATCAAAACCAACAAACAAGAGCGGATGCGTATTCTGGCCGATTACCTGGAAACCCGTCCGAACGCTACCTTGAATGAAATGGCCGAAGTCGTGGGCGTCTCCTCCCGGGAAACGGTGCGACGCTATTTGCAGGAATTGGGGCGGATCGAAGAAATCTCCGCCGGCGGACCCCGGATTCATCGAAACTAAGGAGGGAATCATGCAAGATTTGGTGCGTTGTTTTCAAGACTATTTACAAAATGATTGCCGCTATACCAGCGATGTGGTTCACGAATACCTGGAACGTCTGCCTCAATTTCTACAACGGCGCAACATCTCTTCCCCGGCGCAGATTAACGCCTTCCAGGTTGCCGATGAGTGGCGCAAGCAGCGTTGGCAAATTACCCCGGCAGGGATCGAGTCCCTCGACGCCGGCCGCAGCAGCTACCTGTTAGCGCTTAAAGAATTTTTGCTCTTCCTGGAATCCCGCAAAATCTGCCCCGAGCCGGGTCTGTCCGATATTATTCAAATTTCCAGCCCGGCCCGGCCCAGGCTGCTGGGGCTGAACCTGTCCGAGCAACGCCGGCTGTCTCGGTTTTTGTATTACTACGTCAACAACGATCAGCAGCGTAAAACCAGCGCATTAGCGGCGCTGTTGCTTCATACGGGCCTTTCCCTGCGCGAAATATTAAATTTGGATTTGCCTTCGCAGGGCCTCTTAGGGCAACATCAACCCGGAGATGATCAAGGAGATTTTTTCTTCGAGGGGGATCAATTGTACCTTCGCTATATGGATTTTTCCGGTGCGGAGCGGTGTATTCCCGTTTCCCCGCCTGCAACGCTGTTAGTCAATTTTTACCTGGAAAACCGCCCGCAAAAGTCGCGTTACCTGTTTACCAATACCTCACGGAAAAAACCCAATCGACTGACCTCCGGCCAGGCGGAAAAATTGCTGGAAATGCTCTTTCGGAAAGCCGGCCTGCCCTTTCGCAAAGAGCTTTGTGCGGATATTCTGATCGCCACCGCACGGGCCATTCGTGATGATGCAGCAAATCCGCATCATTCCCGGAATGTTTTCCGGATGCAGCCCGAGACGCATCTCCAAACGTCGTCTCCGCACCGCACTACAGAACATCGCAAAATTGCCTGATCTTTGACATGTCCGCGGATTTTTTTCCGTTTCTCTTGCTCCCTGAATCGATTATCTTGCCCGGTCATCTTGAAAAGACGGAACCTGTGTCCCGCTAATTTTTTCGTCGCCCAGTTTCTAGGACCGGAGCGTTATGAAGGAAGTTAAAAAAGAACCGATGTTTCGCTTTCTGGCCCTGCTTACGGTGGCTTCGTTTGTCGGTCTGCAAGCCTGGCGCACGCTCTTCAATAATTTTGCCGTGGAAGTGGTCGGCTTGCAGGGCGAGCAGGTCGGATTGATTCAGGGAGTGCGGGAAATCCCCGGTCTTCTGGCGCTGCTGGCAATCTACATTATGCTGGTGCTCAGGGAGCACAAGCTCAGTACGATTTCCATTATCCTGCTGGGCGCCGGGGTGGCCTTAACCGGCTGGCTGCCCAGCTTTGCCGGGGTCATCTGCACCACGCTGATCATGAGCTTCGGATTCCATTATTTCGAAACCACCAACCAGTCTCTGACGCTGCAATACTTTTCCAGGGAGACCTCACCGTGGGTGTTCGGGAAGTTGCGCAGTTACGCCTCGGTTGCCAATATTCTCGTCGGTGTGGCAATATGGGTAATGTCCTACTGGATCAGTTATCGCTATCAATATATGATTTTCGGAGGGGTGGTGCTGCTGATCGGCGTGTGGGGACTTTTCCAGCATCCTGTCAACGAAAACCTGGTCCCGCAGCGCCGCAAAATGGTCTTCCGCCGCAAATACTGGCTGTACTATTTTCTGACTTTTATGGCCGGGGCGCGGCGGCAAATTTTTGTCGCCTTTGCCGTGTTTCTGCTGGTTAAAAAATTTCACTACTCCATCCAGGAAGTAACCTTGCTCTTTGTGATCAACAACGGGATTAATTATTTCCTGACGCCCCTGATCGGCAAGGCCATCATCCGTTTTGGGGAGCGCCGGGTGCTCTCCCTGGAATACGGCAGCCTGATCTTCGTTTTTATTGCCTACGCTTTTGTGGAGGTGAAATGGGTGGTGGGAGTTCTGTACGTGCTGGATCACATTTTCTTCAATTTTTCCATGGCCATCCGCACCTTTTTCCAGAAGATCGGCGATCCCCGCGACGTGGCCCCCAGTATGGCGGTGGGATTTTCCATGAACCACATTGCCGCGGTGGTGATTCCCATCGTAGGCGGGGTGCTATGGATGATCGACTATCGAATTCCCTTTCTGGGAGGGGCGCTGCTCAGCCTGGTTTCGCTGATTGCCGTGCAGGCGATCCGGGTGTACCCGGGGACATCACAGGCCCGCCTCGAGGCTTAGGATAAATTTCCGGGGCGCCGCCAGGGAACCGACCAGGCTGGTGTAATTATACCTGAGCACATTGCTGATTTCCAGGTTTAAGCGCAGGGGGGCGCCGCTTAGTTTTCCGGACAGGGCCACCCGGGCGTCCAGGATGTGGCCGGCCACCCGCACATCCGCATCGGCTACCAGCAGGGAAAATCGTTCATCGATGCGGTCCACCCGGCTGATGTAGCGATAATCGCCGCCAAGAAAGATCGCACCCAACCGCAACCCCGCCCGGCTGTAAAAAAGATGACGAGGCCGGAATTTCAAATAATCATCCAGATCGAGGTCGCGCGGGTCTACGTAGGTGTAGCCGCTGGAGAGTTGCAGTTTGCGACGCCACAGGGCGGCCCGCAGGTTGGCCTCCAGCCCCTGCACCCGGGCCCGGGTAACATTCCGGAACTGAATCACCACCTGGTTTAGGCCGGGGATAAAGTTGCCAAAGGTTCCCTCGATCAGATCGGTATAGCGCCCGTAAAAGAAGGCGATATCGCTGCTCAGCCAGTCGCCGTACAGTTGGTTCCATCCCGCCTCGGCATAGGTGCTTTTTTCGGATTTCAAATCGGGATTGGGAACCACAATCCGGCCGCTGGTAACCGTGGAGGTAAAGGCCTCGGCCATAGACGGGGCGCGGAATCCCAGCCCCACCGCGCTGCGCAGCGCGCCGCCCGGCCAGGGTTTGTAGACCAGCCCCAGCTTCGGATTTACCCGGGCGTCGGACTTTAAGGAATCGATGTCAAAAAAGTCGAGCCGGGCCCCCAGGGTGGCGTGGAGTTTTTGGCTTAATCCCACCTCCACCTGGGCGTAGGCCGCCCCGCCGACGCCGGAGCGGTTGCTGAAGATATTTGAAGAAACATTGTTCCAGGTCGCCTCGACGCCGCTGGTGAAGATGGCCGGCCCGATCTGGCTGTTAAATTGAAGCTCTCCGTTGGCGTTGCGGGAGGTGGAGCGGTTGCCCCCGTCCCGGGCGACGCTGTCGCCGAAACGATTCCAGTACCAGATCCCCCGGAAAGTAAGAAAGCGGGTGGCCGAGAACAGGTAGCGATAGTTGGCGGTCAGGTAATACCGGTTGGTCTCGACCACATCGTCGCGCTGATCCGGCGGCGGCTGCAAGGCGTGATTTAAATCTTCCCAATATAAAAAGCTGCCCCGCTTTTTGTGCATATAGTTGCCGGTTACGGTGAGTTGCTGGCGGGAGGTGAGATTATATTGCAGTTTCCCTCCGCCGTTCCAGCGCTTATACCAGCCGTTCTGGCGATAGCTGTCGTCCTCGTCGCGAGACACTCCCAACTGGAGGCCCAGCCGGTTTTTCCGTTGCGAGAAGCTGACGCTCTGCCCGTTTAGCAGGCGGGTTCCATTGTAGAATTTCCACTCCGGGTAGGCCGGATCGGAATAAGCCCCGCCATAGAGGCGTACCTGGTAGCGCGGCTGCTGGGGAATATCCCGGGTGATGACGTTGACCACCCCGCCCAGGGCGCTGGAGCCGTAGAGCGCCGAACCGGCCCCTTTGAGCACCTCCACCCGTTCAATCAGGTACAGGGGAATCGATTCATAGATGATGTCGCGGGTGTCGGCGGTGAGGAAGGGGATGCCGTCCAGGAGCATCAGCACCCGGCTGCCCACTCCCTGGCTGTAGCCGCTGGAGCCGCGAATGTTGATCTGCCCGCTGTTCATATTCACCCCGGAGATGTAAGCCAGCGCATCTTTAACGGTGATGGAGTTGCGCTCCCGAATCTCGCGCTGGTCCAGGGTGCTGATGCTGGCCGGTACATCCTGGCGGCGCTGCTCAAATTTCCCGGCGGTGACCACCACCGGTTGGCCGTTCACCGCCGACTCGTGCAGGTAAAGCGTCTCCAGCCGCAGCTTCTCGCCGCGCCGCACCGTCAGCTCTTTTTTGAAAAGCCGGTAGCCGATCATCGAGACGACCAGGGTATAGTTGCCCGGCGGCACGTTGCTAATCCGAAAGTAACCGTCCGGATCGGCAGCGCTGCCCAAGACGGTTCCCTCCAGATAGACGTTGGCCCCGAAAATCGCCTCATCATGACGATCGTACACCACGCCGGAAATTTGCCCATTTTGTGCAAATCCCCGGCAAGAAAGGATGATTAGTAACAGCAGAGCCAGCTTTCTCATCGCCTGTTCCGATCCGGTTTATTTGACCAAGAGCATCTTTCGGGTTTCGGTAAAGCCGGGAGTGCTCAGCCGGTAGAAATACACGCCGGCCGGCAAATCCCCCGCCTGCCATTGGTAGCGATGACTGCCGGCGTTGAGTTGGCCCTGTACTAATACGTCCACTTTCTGCCCGGCGGTATTATAGATGGTCAGTTCAACCGGGGCGGCGGCCGGCAGTACAAATTCTATCGTGGTGGAAGGGTTAAACGGATTGGGATAGTTCTGCTGAAGTGCAAAACCGTCGCTCAGCCCCGGCAGAGAATTGTCAATACCCACCAGGACGCGGGGAAACTCGACGTTGAACCCTTGCGGGAAAATACCCTGCAATCCCAGCGGTTCGCCATTCTGGTTTTGCGAAGGGTCGACGAATCCGGCCAACATAAGCACCATGGCGCTGTCCGCAAAGGCGCTCAGATCCGCATCGAAGGCGGCTAAAACAGTCGTGGTAGCGCTTTCCACAATCTCAAACCGGTACACCCCCGGCGTCATGGCAATATAGGGGGAG
>JAJRYW010000507.1 GCA_024275555.1 Calditrichota bacterium
GATCCGGAATTTTCGGAAGCCCGCTATCATCTGGCGCTGTGGTATTTTGAACACCGGGATTACCACCGCACCGTGGAACAACTCTACCTTCTCCACGAACGCGACCCGGAATATTGGCGCACTTACCCATTGATCGCCTCGGCATTATGGACTTTCGGCGCCCGGGGATTTAACGAAGCAAAGGAATTACTCTCCGGTGTAGTGGAGCGGCTGGCGGATCATCCCGAAGTTCTGTTTGCCCTGGCCCAAACCCTGCGCCTGCTCAAACAGCATAAAGAGGCCCATCAGTACCTGACAACCCTGGCGGAGAATTTCCCCGGGGATTACCGCTGGCAGATTGCTTTAGGGGAGTTTTTTGCCCTGGATGTGCGCAATCTGAAGGAAGCGGATGCGCACTTTCGGGCGGCGGCAGAACTGGCCCCGGACTCGGGGATTGTTCAGTTTTACTATGGTCATTTTTTAGCAAGACGCGGCAAAGTTGATGAGGCGAAGAAACTGCTCCGGAAAGCCAAACATGCCGGGATAAGCCGCGCCGGGGAACTGCTCTCCCGGCTCAACTGAAGCTCTGGCGCCCCGGGTTATACCGGGCGCTTTCCAGGGGGTATTTCCCCGGATTTGCCCAGGGCGTAGCGGAACATAATCGGCCCGGCCACCTGGTTCAGGGCAATCATCCCGATCAGCACGGTTTTAATATAGGTTCCCACGCCCCCCGGGAAACTGCGCTCCACGATAATGGCCAGCCCCAGGGTCACCCCGGCCTGGGCCACAAATCCCATCCAGGCGAAGTTTTTAATCACTTTATCTTCACCGGCGCGGGTCGCGCCAATCCGGGTGCCCACGTAGGTCATAACTAAGCGGCCGGCAACCAGGATAATAATGAAAAACCAGTTCTGTAAAAAAATCTCAAAGTTTAACGACGCCCCGGCAATGGCAAAAAAGGGCACATAGATCGGCAGGGAGTATGATTCGATCGATTTGATCAGTCCTTCTCCCAGGCTGCTGAAGTTCTGCACCACAAATCCGGCCATCATAAAGATCAGGATAATTTCCAGATGAAAGGCGGCGCTTATTTCGATCACCGCCAGGATAAGCCCCATCAGAAAAATGAAAATTTGACGGTCTACATAGCGCAGGTACAGATAAATAATTCCGCCGGCAACAACCCCGATGAACAGCGAGAAAAAGATGTCCTGCAAAACCAGCAGCAGGTAATCAAAGTGCAATTCGCCATCCGGCACAATAAGCGGCTCGGCAAAAGCCAGGATAAAGGCAAATAAGAGCACCACGGTAATATCTTTGGCCACGGTAATGCCCAGCACCATATCCGTAAAACGGCCTTTGGCGCCGGTTTCGGTGATGATGGCGATGGTGGTGGCCGGTGATTTTGCCAGGGCGGTGGCGCCGAAAAGAAGGGCAATTCCCAGAACGACCGGCAGCGGGAAGGCGCTCAAATACGGCACTCGCGGGGCAATCAGCGTCACAATTGCAGCCACACCGACCAGCACGATGAGGGACTGCCAGACCAGTACATTAAGTATCAATTTTTTTTGCCGGCGCACTTTGGTAATAATAAACTCCCCGCCGGCGGTCAGGGCGATAAAGCTTAAGGCGATGTTGTCAATCAGACGAAGTTGCTCGACAACCTGGAGGCTGAGCAGGTTTACAAAATAGGGCCCGGTAAGAATGCCGGCAAAGAGATAACCGGTAATTTTCGGGAGGCCGAACCGCGCCACAAACCGTCCCATCAGGTAGGCGGCAATCAGGGTTAGCCCAAGCGCCATAATCGCTTCCGCCCCTTGTAAGGATTGCTGCGCAGGTACGGTTCTTTGAACAATAGCCATGATGAGCATGAAGACCAAAATGGTGATCACCCACACAATACTGGATCCGTAGCTGCGGGGGCGCTTCATTGCACCTCTCCTTGTTTGCGGAGCACCTGGGTGGTGCTCCAGGCGGCATATTCATCAAAGAGAGTAATCCCCACAATGGTCGCACCAATAACCAGGTTGCCGCCGACATCTGTGGCAAAGAGCTTAAAGTTTAAGGCGATAGCCAGGGAGATGCCGCCAAAGGAGAGCAGGATTTTGCCGACATCCACCGGGATGGGAAAGGCGCAGTAAATGTTCTTTGCAGCGATCCATCCTCCTAAATATTTTCCCAGGAAACGCGCGGCAACAAAACCGGCAATGATCAGTATGTCCAGCCCCACGTTAAAATTCCAGAGCGCCCCGGCAAAGATGAGCAGGATCAGGTAAATAGGCTTTTCCACCGCCCCTAAAATCCGGTTTGCTTTTTCGGCTTCCCGCGGAAACTGGGCAATCACGGTTCCGACAATCATAGTTAAAAAGATGGGGGAAAGCCGTAAATAGAAGCCGACCCCGCTGGTAAAGATAACCAGCCCCAAAACCAGCAGGGTTAATTCTTCGCGGTCAAATTTGCTGCGGATCAGGAAGACAAAGACGCCGCCGATCAGCAAGCCCAGCACGATATTCAGAATAAGCCAACTTGCCCCGCTGTTAATCCAGGGGCTTGCGGAGGGATTGATAAAGGCAAAGACAACCCCGGCCAGAACAATGCCGTAAAGCCCATCCATGCTGGACACAAATTGAATCAGGTGCGTTAACCGCCCCCGGGCCCGGTTTACCACCATGGCGCGGGCAATGGTCAGCGGGGAGGTTGTGCACCCCAGGGCGGCCAGGATCAGGCAAATTTCCAATGTGTTTGCACCGTAACGGACGCCAAAAAATCGAAAAAGAACCCAACTGACAACCAGGATCACCACAAAGGCGACCAACGCCTGAGCCAGGGTAAACAAAACATAGTTGCGGGGAAAGCGCTTCAGGTTTCGCCAGCGCAGGTGAATCCCAAAGAGAAGCCCCACCCAGCCCAGGGTAAGGCTGACCAACGGCTCCAGGCTGACTAATACCGGTTCGCTTAAAAGGTTAAAAATGCGGGGACCCATCAACATGCCCAACAGCAGGTAGGGGATGCCGCTGACCGCCAGGCCGGAGACAATCGGATTCCTGGGGTCTAAGCGGGGAAACACTAACACAGCCCCCAGGAAAGCCACGGCGCTGACGATGATGAATCCTAATACTGGGCTCATGAATGTAAATCGCGTATGGTGATCAGAGTTTTCCGCCTGTGTTTTTAACAAATCGCGCGACCAATATACAGAAATTAGTAAAATGTGAAAAAGAAATTTATTTCTCTCATGGTTATCGACTGTTTATCTTTCGGCGCAAGGCCGTTGTACCCCGGTAATTTTTTAGGCGACGCCTTGTTTCCGGGCGTTTTTTAACCGGCGCCGCATACGAGAAGCATAAAGGAGAAAAAAATGCAAATCGGCCGCTATGATATTTCCGTGCTGGACGCCAGCCGTTTTCGTCTGGACGGTGGAACCATGTTTGGAGTGGTTCCCAAAGTGTTGTGGGAAAAGAAGAAAGCGCCGGATGAGCAAAATCGCATCCGCATGGGAACCAACCTGCTGTTGCTGCGGGGGACCAATCGCACAGCATTGATCGACGCCGGGATGGGAGCGCCGCTGAATCCACGGTTTGCCGAAATGTATGCTGTCGAGTATCCGCAATTCACTTTGGAAAAAGCCCTGGCAACACACGGCCTTTCCGGGAAAGAGGTTACCGATGTCATTCTCACTCACCTTCATTTTGATCATGCCGGCGGGCTAAGTTTTGTTGATGAGCACGGCCAACGGCAGCTCTGTTTTCCCAATGCTACCCATTATTTGCAGCAGGCCCACCTGGAATGGGCGCTGAACCCCTCGCTCAAGGACCGGGCCAGCTTTATCCGGGGGCAGTTCCAATTATTGGTGAATTCCGGGAAACTGAAGCTGGTAAACGGAGAGACCGAGATTATGGAGGGAGTCAAGGTGCTGCCAATGAACGGCCATACGGTTGCCCAGCAGGCCGTGCTGATTTCCGATTCACAAACCACGCTGTTTTTTCCGGCGGATTTAATTCCCACCTCCGCCCATGTTCCGGTTCCCTGGGTGATGGCTTACGACCTTCATCCCCTGGAAACCATTAACGAAAAACAGCGCATGTTGTCCCGCGCCTGCCGGGAAGAGTGGCTGGTGGTCTTTGAACACGACCCGGAGATTCCCGTTGCCAGGATTCTGGAAACGGAAAAGGGCTTTGCCCCTGGCGAGGTGATTTCTTTCTAGCCTGGAATAAAATTGGGTTAGATTGTTTTCACTACTTGTGTTTGGTTTGAGCAAAAAACATTTCTCATTGCAAAAGCAATCTAAAGTTCAATCACTTTGATCTCTGTAATATCTCTAAAATCTTTGATCTTGAATGTTGCTATTACTTCAATCTTACTTGCAAGGCTGATGCCGGCAATTTCAAAATCATGTATCTTAAGACCTACCGGTCGATATTTTTCCATCAGTTCTTTTAGTTTCACAAATGATGATTTGGTGGGATACAGGATTCCCTTTAACAGATTTATATAATCGTTTACAGAAGACCATGCTTCTTCGGATGATAAAGAAATAACAGGATTTCTTGTCACTACAGTCAAAAATTCTATCAGGTTTTTTGAAGAGGTGTATAAATCGAATTTAGTATCCAACGGGAATTTTTGGGCTCTCTGATAGAACTGTGAATCTTCATCAATCGCATATACCCGCATGTTTGTATCCACAAAAATTTTATTCATAGGCTTTTTCACGAACATTTATATTGTCAAACAGCCCTTTCAGTTTATAACTGATGTTACGCGCTTCTATCGTTTTTCGCTTCCATGCACCTTACCTTGAGATTACTGTAAGCGATTCGGTGATGAGCATTTCCTGACCAAAGAACTTTATTAGCGAAACCGCAAC
>JAJRYW010000508.1 GCA_024275555.1 Calditrichota bacterium
GTGTGAGTAATTTATGAATTAATCAGGTTAGGCTATGAACAAGCCGAGTTGTACAAAAATTCTTTTAAAGAGCAGTCTACCAGGCAAGCTGAGTAGTTGCCATTTTTTTAAATCCAATAAAAACAATTCGTGAAGATTCGTGTAATTCGTGGATTCAACTTTTTTGAATAAACTTATATTTTTTGTGCACACCGGAATAGAAACCGCCGCATGGAAACCGGCGCCGGTGCAAAACCGATTCACACCAAATTGTTCAATTTTTTTCCACCGCATTATTATAGAACAGAGGAGGATGTATGAAAATTTCTCTATCCTCTCGGGTGTTAATTCTGAAGCCGCAAGCGCTCAGCATTACCCTGGGATTGCTTTGGGCGATGCTTGTGCTGGTCGTATCCATCGTTGCGGATGTGGGTGGTCAGCGAGGCATCCTTACCGATTTATTTGCCGTGATCTACCCGGGCTACACCCCGGCCTTTCCGGGTTGCCTGCTGGGGCTGTTGTGGGGATTTATCCACGGTTACCTGTTCGGGTTTTTAATGGCCTTTTTCTATGGAGTGTTCGTAGAGAAGCGCCTTCAGGACGCTTCCCAGGTGCTGGCCGAGGTTGATCCGGAGGCCGCCCTCAACATCATTCAGGCCGGCCAGGGAAATCCTCCCTATACCATTGTTTTTGTCGCCAATCCTTTTATCGCGGAATTTGGCGGGGGATTCTCGCGGGATGAGATTATGGACAACAAGGCGCTGTTCTGGCAGGCGGTTACTCGCTGTCTGCGGGCTTTTGCCAGCAACGAGCTGCTGCAATTGCCGGAGATTTTTCACCGGCTGCGCTTTACGGCGATATTCGATGAATCTGTCAGCGAGGCCTCGAACGCCAACGCCCTTTGCGAGGCAACAGCGGATGTGGGCAACATCCTGGCGCCCCGGGCCGATCTTCATATCATCAAAGATTTTGTTTCCCGGCATGTGGAGTACGCCGATGTGGTCTTCCTGATTTCCGCGTACCGCGAGTTAACCCGCTCGGCGGCCCGGTTTACGGACGAGCAGAATCAAACCGAGGGCAAACCGTTTGCCTTTACGTTCCAGCCGAACCTGGGCGATCCCGCCAATCAGCGTCTGCATCCCTACCGGTGCGACCTCCCCGGGGTGGTCGCCTTCTCCGCCTGGGATGACCGCATCAAAACCGTGATGCATGAGTTTGCCCACGCCATGTCCTCGGTCGAGAACGGCGTCATCCATGATGAGTACCAGGATCGCTCCGGGGAAAGCCTGGCGGTGATCAACAAAAAATTCCGGGCCGGTTCCGATGATCCCATCCCCAACCACTACGGGGAGTACCAGTTGGACGGCGGGCCGGTTTCCCGCTATGACTCGGATCGCAATCGCAGCGACAAAGACCCCGGCTGGGTCTCCTATACCCCGGAAAAGGAATCGCCGGATTTTTCCTGTATCATGGACATCGCCTACGACCGGTTCCGCTACGACAACCTGATTTTTGATTTTATGTACGACCGTCTGCTCACCAAAATCAACCGACCTTAAGGGGGAAGCTTGTATGAATCCATTTCATCCCAAACTGCGCAAAGCACTGTTGGCCGACCCGCTTCATCAGGAACGCGGGCTTACCGCCAACCGGCTTTTGGAGTACGAGGGGTTGCTGGTCGAGTTATTCGACGCAAGCTACTATCCGCCCCGGGTGCGCCTGTTCGAGGCGTATCATAAAACCATTTTAGGACAGGCGGAGAAATCGCCCTACCGGATCAGCGAGAAAACCATCGCTGCGCTGAAAAAGGAGAAGCTGGACCCGCTGGTGCTGTTCCGCCTGGCCCGGATCAGAAATCGCACCTATGAGAACGAAGCGGAGTTCACCAAAGCGGTTCGGATTGCCCTGGACGGCCGGGAACGGCAGGACATTGTTGCCGAAATCAAAGAGTTTCAAAAGAAGTTTATGCCCAATTTCAAAGAGATTTACAACGGTTTCATCAACCGCCAGGCGGAAGCGGTGCAGGAGCGGTTGATTGACCTGCGCCCGGGCAAACTGCTTACCGGAAGCCTTGCGCTCATCTGGGCCTGGATTCGCGCCGTGATTCTGAGGAAAGATCGATTCTATGCCAAAGGCCGATAAGCGACATCTTTTAGCGGTGTTTTTACTGCTGCTGGGCGGCTGGGCCTGCCGGGAATCGCCGCCGCGGAGCGCCGTGGAGCAATTTTCCCTGGCCGTGCAAAAAGGCGATTCGCTGAAAACCGCAGCGCTGGTGAAGGAGCGCCCGTTCCTGTTCCGGCAGGCATTTCACCGGCTGGCCAGGCAGGCGGTGCACCACCGCAGCCGGGGAAAAAGCGACAGCGCCGCCGTGGAATGGGAGCAGGCCGCCGCCATCGCCCGGATTTTTGATAAGCAACTGCGCGATCCCTTCCCGGCAAATCGCCTGCGCTATCTTTCCCGGCTGAAGGGGGATTCGCTGCACCGGAAAATCCGGGCCGATTCTCTTTATGACGCCGCCCAGGCCCTGCTGAGCCAGGGGGAATACAAGCAAGCGGAACAGCGTTACGGCGAATCGGCAAAAATTTGCCGACAGATTGGAGATACCAAGCTCTACTTAGATAATCTGCTCAAGCTGCAATACTTTCATTATTATCACGGTCGCCAAAAAGAGGCCATCGAATTGGCAACCCAGGTTATTGAGGAAAGCCGCGCCATCGGCTACCGCTACCGGGAGGCCTGGGGACATTTTCAACTGGCTACCACGCTTTTTGACCTGGGGCGTTACCGGGAAGCGCTCCCGCACCTGGAAACGGCCCGGCAAATCGGAAAAGAGCTGGGAGACCGCCGGGCAATCCGTTCCACCCTGGAGCGTCTGGGTGTTGCGGAATTGCGCTTAGGCGATTATCCGCGCGCCCTGCAGGTGTACCGGGAATCCATGCGCCTGAGCAAGCTGGAAAACGACCGTAACAACATCCTGAGACTCCACAACGGCCTGGCCCGGGTGCACCGGCTGATGGGCAATTACCAGCAAGCCAAACGTCATTATTTAACCGCCCTGCAAATCTCCGGGGAGCTTAACGATCCCAACATTGCCACGGTGCTGGAAAACCTGGGCAATTTGTATCGCATCCTGGGGGATTTTGCGGTTGCGGAAGATTACATCAAGCAGGCGCTGGCGCACCACCGCCGTATCGGGAATCCGCTGACAATTGCCCTGAACCTGATTATGCTGGGCGATGTCTATAAAGACCGCGAGGATTTCCCGGCGGCCCTGGAGGTTTACCAGGAGGCGCTGAGCTTGCTGGCCAGGCAGCACGAGGAAGAACAGCCCCGGCGGCTGGAAAGCGAATTATGGATCAGCCTGGGAGACGTCTACCTGCGCTCCGGCGACACCCGGCCGGCCCTGCAGGCGCTGCAAACCGCCGCCGAGCTAACCGAACAGATCGGTTTCCGGGAAGGATTGGTGCAGGCGCAGATCCAACTGGGAAGGGCATACCGCAGCAACAAGCAGCCCGGAAAAGCCGAGGCCTTCTTAAAAGAAGGAATCCGCCAGGCTGAGGAGCTGCGAGACCCGCTGTTGCGCTTCCGGGGGTATTATGAGTTGGGATTGCTTTACAGCCCGCGCTCTCCGGCAAAGGCCATGCAGGCGCTGAACCAGGCCATCGACATCATCGACACCACCCGCACCCGTCTGGAAGATAATGACCGGGTGCATTACTTCGCCGCCGCAGCCATCCAGGACTGCTATGACCGGCTGATCCTCTTTGCCGCGGATCAGAAAGACCCCGCCCGGGCGCTCTGGTATACGGAACGCTCCCGGGCCCGGGCGCTGCTGGATGTCTTTCAATCCCGGTAGGATGATGAACAAGGTGATCATGGTTCTCACTCTCCCGTACTAAAACCCTCCGATATCCAGGCGCGGCTCTCCGGGGAGGTGCAGGTGCTGGAGTATAAAATCACCCCGGAAGAGCTGATTATCTTTTCCTACAACCGGGAACATTTGAAGATGGAGCGCATCGCTGTAAAACGCGAAATATTAGAGAGGCTGGTGCAGGATTACCGCGACCTGATCGGAGCGGGGGATTTTGCCGGGTTTAACCGGCGCGTTGCCCAGTCCTCTCAGGAGGTGTTTCGGGAAAGCGCCAAAATCTCCGCCCGGCTCTATTCGCTGCTGATTCGCCCGGTCGAGGGGCAGCTAAGCTCTTCCCGCACCCTGTATATCATTCCGGACGGCAGCTTAAACTACCTGCCCTTCGGGGCGCTCATGCCATCCCAGACGCGTCAGGAATTTTTAATTTCCCGTTACCGGATCGCCTTTGCGCCCAGTGCGGCGGTGTTGCTGCATTTGCTGGAGCAGCGAGCCGGCGCCTCCGGAGCCGCGGCCGGCCGGCTATTAGCAGTGGGAGACCCGGCTTTGAACCTGCCCCACGCCAAAGCCGAGGTGCGCAGCATTGCCCGCTTATTTACCGGTGCGGACACGCTGATCGGCTTGCAGGCCAGCGAGGAAGCGGTCGTGGAACGGCTCTCGGGGAAACGCCGCTACCAGGTGCTCCATTTTGCCACCCATGCAATCATCAATGAACGTAAACCCCGTTACTCTTACCTGGTACTGGGCGTGGAAGCGGCAACCAATGCACCCCAGCTAACCGTGCGCTCCGGCAACCAACCGTCCCTCAGCGACGGCTCGCTGATCACCAGCGAAATTGCCGGGCTGAACCTGCAAGGTACGGAATTAGTAAGCCTCTCTGCCTGTAAAACGGCTACCGGAAAAATTTTCCGGGGCGAAGGGGTGGTGGGGTTAACCCGCGCCTTTATCCAGGCCGGCGCTCCCGCGCTGATTACCACTTTGTGGGATATCGATGATGAATACACCCAACGACTGATGTCGGCTTTTTACCAAAACTGGCTGAAGGAGGGGATGAACAAAGCCGAGGCGCTGCGGCAGGCCCAATTGGCAATACAACAGATGATGATCGACGATCCCCGGCTGGAGTATCCCCACCCCAATCGCTGGGCGGCCTTTATGCTCACCGGGGATTACCGGTGATGCGCTGCAGCCGAAAGGAGTGTCAAACTTCAGTTTGACAGTAGAACAATAAAAAAAAACACCAGGAGTGGCAAACTTCAGGTTGACAGTAGAACAAGAAAAAAAACACCAGGAGTGGCAAACTTCAGTTTGACAGTAGAACAATAAAAAAAAGCACCAGGAGTGTCAAACTTCAGTTTGACAGTAAAGCAAGAAAAAAAAACACCTGGAGTGTCAAACTTCAGTTTGACAGTGGAATTGCAAATCGAGGGAGACAGCAACATAGAACCGGACAAAAAGCATATTACACCTAACAATTAAGGAGAAGATCATGGCACAGGTAAGCGATCTATTGGCATTAGCGGAAGCCGATGCGCGTTCCGGGCCGCCGCCCACGGATACATCCTATCCGAAACGGCGCTTGTTAAGCGGAATCACCCTGAACTCACTGGCCCTGGGCGGGGCGATGGGGCTTAGCATGGGAATCATGTTTTTGCTGGTTTCCCTGCTGGTTTCCCTGGCCGGGGTCTCCCCGGTGCTGGGCTTTTTCCGCATCCTCTTTCCGGGATTCACTCCCGACACATTTACCGGGATTTTCCTCGGTTTTGCCTGGACGGCCCTGTATGGATTTCTGCTGGGGCTGATTCTCGGGCTGGTTTACAACAGCCTGGTGCGACTGGGCGCTTTTGAAGGGGGCAGCTTTGAGCACTACGCCTGATCCCCGGGTTCCGGCGGCAAGCAGCTAAAACAGACCGCGCCCGGCGAATATTGACGCCGGGCGCGGTCTGTTTCATGATAAGCTCAGCAGGTCAGGCTTCCCGCCCGAAATCGTACAGCGGAAAAGCCGCGCACAGCTCTTTGATTTCGTTGCGCACTTTACTTTGCAATTGTTCGTTCTCGGGGTCTTTGAGCACCCGGTCAATCATCCGGGCGATTTCTTTGAACTGATCTTCCTGAAAGCCCCGGGTGGTCAGCGCAGCGGCGCCCAGGCGAATTCCGCTGGTGACAAAAGGGCTGCGCTGGTCAAAAGGAACCATGTTTTTATTTACCGTAATTCCCGCGGCATGGAGGGCGTTTTCGGCAATTTTCCCGGTAAGGCCCGTTTCGGTCAGATCCACCAGCATAACATGGTTGTCCGTACCGCCGGAAACGATGTGATAGCCCAATTCCACCAACTCATTGGCCAGCGTTTTGGCATTTTTAATGATCTGTTCGGCATAGCTTTTAAAGGCCGGCTGGAGCGCTTCTTTAAAGGCCACGGCTTTTGCGGCAATAATGTGCATCAGCGGGCCGCCCTGCACGCCGGGCATCACGGTGCTGTCGACAATCTCGGAGATCATTTTTACCCGGCCGGATTTGGGGGCTACAATGCCCATATCATTTTCCGCATCTTTGCCGATCAGGATCATCCCGCCCCGGGGGCCGCGCAAGGTTTTGTGGGTGGTGGTGGTGACAATGTGACAATAAGGGATCGGGGAAGGGTGCAAACCCGCGGCGATCAACCCGGCCGGGTGGGCCACATCCGCCCATAAGACGGCGCCCACTTCATCGGCAATTTCCCGGAACTTCTCGAACTCATAAAAGCGGCTGTAGGCGCTGGCGCCCACCACAATCAGGCGCGGTTTATGTTCCCGGGCTTTTTGGGCCACTTCATCCATATCAATATAGCCGGTGTCTTTGCGCACGCCGTAAGCGACGATGTTGTAAATCTTGCCGGAAAAATTTACCGGGCTTCCGTGGGTTAAGTGGCCGCCGTGGGCCAGGTTCATCCCCATGACGGTGTCGCCGGGTTTGCAGTAGGTAAAATAAACCGCCATATTGGCCTGGGCCCCGGAGTGGGGCTGCACATTGGCGTACTCGGCGCCAAACAGTTCTTTAGCGCGGTCGCGGGCCAGGTTTTCGGCCACATCCACCCACTCGCAGCCGCCGTAGTAGCGTTTGGCAGGGTAGCCTTCGGCGTACTTATTGGTCATCACGCTCCCGGCGGTTTCCAGCACAGCCCGGCTGACAAAGTTCTCCGAAGCAATCAGTTCCAGGGTGGTATTTTCGCGTTCGGTTTCTCCCTGGATGGCTTCATAAATCTCCGGATCAAATTGTTTGACATGTTCCAACATGGTAAGTTCCCTAGCATGGTTTGTCAAATAGTTGGATTGGTAGCCCATTCGGGCCTTTGCTCATAATTTTTCGGGTAAAACAATTCTAAAATCGCCGCACAAAACCGCATCATACGGAAATGTCACCCTCCGCGGGACGAAGAGTGACATTTCGCTATCTCGTGCATATCCTCAGGCTTTCGTTTACTTAATCCAGCTATAACAGGCGTCTTTGATGGTTTCCCGGTTATAGAGGAACTTATCTTCGGTGGTGCGGTAGAGCGGCTTCAGCCCCTTGCGGCGCGTGCTGGCGGCCGAGGCGTAATTGGGATCTCGCTCCGCTTTGCGATACCACTTCCCGGCTTTTTCGAAAACCAGTTTATCATCGTAGGTATACTCACGTTCTTTGCGTTTGCTGGAGCAGTAGTCCACCGCGGCAATATAAATCTCGGCCATCACCATATAGGGCTGGCCGTTTTGGGGATCAATCCGGCTGGCCTGATTGGCGTAGTTTGCCGCCACTTTAAAATTGTTAAGCGAAGAATAGGCCCGGGCCAAATCGCACAATACCCGCACATTTTTGGGATCAATCTTCAAAATAGCCTTATATTCACGGATCGCAGCAGATATACGGTTTAAACCTTCGTAACTCTTGGCCAATTGTTCCCGCGCTTCGATATGGCTGGGGTCTTGCACCAAAACGGCTTTAAAGGCCCGCAGGGCTTGCTTGTATTCACCGGTAACCAGGGCCTCTTTACCATACTTCAAGGCATTGGTAATATTGGTTGTATCGTTTTCAAACGATTTACGCATCGCTTCGATGGGATCGCCGCCAAAGTACTTGATCATCGTCACTAATAATTCACGAGCCTGCTGGTCTTCCGGGTCCAAGTCGATAACCTGTTGTTGAACCTCGATACAGCGCTCATCTTCCACCTGGAAGAGCAGTTGTGCTAAAATCTGCACATAGCTCTTTTGTTTCGGATTGGCTTTCACCAACGCTTCGTAATGGGGAATGGCGCACTTGGCCCGGCCCAGGCTGCGCTGAATACTTCCGGCAGTAAAATGCAGGCGAGCGTAATCGGGAAATTTCTCCAGGCCGCGATAAAGCACCAGCAGGGTGCTGTCCAAATAGACCGAACTGTTTCCTTCGGCGCTTTTTCCCAGTTCAAAATAGGCGGTGGCCAACTTGGAATAGACCACTTTGTAGGTGCCTGTTTCATCATTTTCCAGAACTTTCCAGAAGTAGGGAATAACCCGCTTGTACTGTTTATGCTTAAACTCTTCGGAACCAAAGCTATACCAAATTTGAATTTGCCGCACTGTCACGGAATCGGATGCGTATTTATCATACGGAGAAGAAAGGTCGGAAGGTTTGCACTTCACTTCGTTTTGCCCTTCTTCCATTTCATCCATAGCATCCTGGGCCAACAAAAGTTGTGCACCCAGCAACAAGGTAAGCGCCAAAAACAATTTGATTAACCCGCGGTTAGAATGTTTCATTGGGGTAACCTCCTCTTCAGATTTATCTGCCTAAGCCTTAGATTGCAATTTCGTTCTCAGCGTTTATTTTACGGCGTCTCAACAAATTAGACAAGCGGATTGTCATATTAGACATTATTACCTTTTAAAGAACTGTAATTATTAACTTTAAAAAACCACTGTCATTTTCCCAACGGGATGGCGTTGCCACGAACTCCAGGGACGGAGAGAGAAATCTGTGCGTATTCGA
>JAJRYW010000509.1 GCA_024275555.1 Calditrichota bacterium
CTATCGGCGACCATCACTTTCAGGCTCTCCGGCAAGGGCGATTTCACCTTTCCAACCTGATCATTCCCCCCGGCTTCGGTGACCACGCTGGGCTTACCGGGAACCACCTGGAGCGGCACAACCAGGGGCTGCTCCGGCTGCTCGCTTAACCAGAATTTGATTCGCCCGGCCCCGGTTTGCCCGGCGCCCGCCAAATCCACACTCACTAACCCCTGTGAATCCGTTTTGAGCCGGCCGCTGCGCTCCTTATTGGCCAGCATCACCGGGCCTTCGGTGGCAAATTGAAGCCCGGCGTCCCGGTAAGGTTTTCCCTCCCCATTGGTTGCCTGGATGGTCACTGCTCCGCGGTGCAGCACACCGGCGGCCAACTCGCCCGCCCGGATCGAGACAACCTTTAATTGCGCCGGCGACGGGGCCGGCGCAGGAGCAGGAGCGGGTTTCGGCGCCGGCGGTTCGGTTGGCTTAGACGCCTGTTTTCTTGCTTCGGGAGGAGCCGGCCGGGAGGACTGGCCCGGCAAAGCCGGCTGCGGCTGCTGTTCGGACTGTAGCAGAATGAGCCGCAACTCATCCGCTTTTTTGGTTACCATCTCCAGGCGCCGCTGAAAGGCGCTGTAAATCTGGGTGTGAAACAGGTTCAGGATAAGACTGACCACCAGGCCCAACAGGGTGGTAATCAGCGCCACGCCCATTCCGTTTAAGATTTTCTCGGAATCCAGGCTGCCCCCAAAAAAGGTCAGGAAAACGCCCCAAACCGTTCCCAGCAATCCCAGGGCGCCCGCGGAATCGGAGAGAAAGTTCAGCCAGTTGCGGTAGGTGTCAAACTTTTCATTTTCCTGGTCCAGGTAGACGACCAGTTCCTGGTGAATATTGGTTGCCGCCCCCCCGGCCCGGTAAAACTCCAACAGATGCGAGAGGGTGTTGCCCAAAATCGAATTGCTTTTGCCGGCCGCCAGCGCGGCGATTTTATCCAGCGAGTGTTTGCGGAAATCCAACTGCCGCAATTCCCGGGAATCTTTTTTGTCCAGCAGCAGGGTGATTAGTTTTAAGAGCACTAAAAAAAGTCCCAGCGCCAGAACTCCCATAATGATGTAGCCAATCCCCCCGCCTAACCGGGCCATCTCCCAGAACGATTGCACCTCCGTGGTCGGCCCGAAGGACTGCGAAACAGCGCTGGAATCCGGCAATAGCGGCGTCGCCGCCAGCGGCGCGGAGAGGATGAATAATCCTAACAATTTGAGGAGACGCATGGATACCCCCTTGGAATCTTAGTTTTAATTATGTGCATTTTTTTAACGAGTAACGAGTATCGAGTAACGAGTATCGAGTAGTGAACGTGATACGTGAATCATGATACGTGATGCGTGATGCGTGATGCGTGATGCGTGAACTTGTGTTGCATATTATTCATTACCCTTTAATCTTTTTTCTTCAATCCTTTTTCTTGGCACTACTGGAAACTGTGTGGAAAAGGGTGTCACTCCCGCATGTTTTAAGCGGGAGTCCAGATGGTGAAGCTATAGATTCCCACTAACTACATGCGGGAATGACATCGACACTGTTAATTTCGCTTTAAAATCCCACAAACTTTCCAGTAGAACCTTTCTCTTCAATCTTTTCTCTTCAATCTTCAAATCCTTAATCCTTAATCTTGGCTCTCCACGCTTCACGTTTTACTTTTCACGTTTCACGCATCACTTATTCAAAATAATCCCCACCTTATCCGCTTTCCCATCCGGGCGCTGGAAGCGTTTGGAAACTTTGATGCTGATCTTACGCTTGAGCTTGCGGGCGTAGATCATCCGGGAAGCAGAGCGGCGTTCCTGGCCGCGCCGGTCTTCCCAGGCTACGTAGTAGCGGTAAAATCCGGGATCAATAATACGGCCGTGCTGATCTCTCCAATCCCAGGCCAATTGGGTTTGTTCCGGGAACCGGGGAGATTTGCTGAAAATCAACTGGTCATCGGCGTTGCGAATCTCCAATCGCCATTGAGCGGGAGCGGAGTTTTGCAGCACCCGGTAGATCGAGAAAAGCACTTTGCGCGGTCTCAGGATCATCAAATCCTCTTCCGGAGCTAACTGCCCCGGCTGCACCGGCTGACTGTAGCGCAGGCTGTCTTCCACACTGCGGAACTGTTTCCGGGCAATCTTAATTTCCCTGCCGCCGGCAGCGTCGGAGGATAGAATTTCACTCAGATTAAGAGCGCGTTTGCGCTGGGTGCGCGGCGTAATCAGCACCACTTCTGCGGCGGTGCTGTCTAACTCCCGGCGCAAATTCTGCAGCGCTCCCAGGTAGGGCCGGGAGTAGCGCACGCTATCCGAATGAGCGCTATCGGGCGCGGCTGCCGGGGTCAAATCATAGGGAAAGGGCTCTTCGTGCAAAGATGAATCCAATACGCCCACATCGAAGCGGGTCAGTTTGGCAAGCTCCGCCGGATCAATATCGGCATCGATCTGGCGCACCAATTGTTTTTCGAAGATATCCAGCGCTTCCACATTAGCCGCCGCGTAAAATTGCGGAACCACATCAATGCGGGACATTTCCGGGATACGTTCTTCCCAGTCGGCAGGCGGCAGTCCTAATTCCGGCAGGTTGCGCACCCGGTTAAACTCGTACAGCAAAGTAACTTCATGATTCCCGGCCGACGTGCCGCTGAGGCTGCTGAGCGGATAGGCAAAACCATAGCCGATACTCAATCCGCCCTGCACCCGTAAACGGGAACGCATGAAGACGTCGTAACGCGTGAGGCCGATCTGGAGCATACCGATCCCGGGATTTTGCCACTGCCCGAATCCCTGCGGCCGGGAGGTCTCATCCTGGCGGCGATATTCTCCGCCGCTGAAGATTCCCAGGTTGCCCAATCGCAACGACAGCCCTATATGGATTTGCGGCGCCAGGCGGATATCGCTGTTGAGCAGCGATACGGAGGGGCGATTCAGATGGGTGAGGCCGATCCCGATCAACACCGGCTCCCAGGGAATCAGCACCGCACCGATGGAGATATCCGGCTGCCAGAGCGAAGTTCCCCCGGCAAAAACCGGATCGTTGGGGTCAACCAAATCAAAATTTTCCTGATTGTAGGAAATATTGCGCAATGCCAATCCGATTCCCACGGCCAGGTAGCGATTCCAGCGGCGGCTCAGGTTTACCCGGAACTGCCCTTCCTGGAAGAGCGGCGAGGTAAAAAACTGGAGTTGCCCGCCAACAGCCAGGCGGTACGGCAATTGCCGGGGCAGATTAACCAGGGCGTAGCTGGCCTTAAAAATCGACCCGCCCTGGTCGGCAAATCCCAGGTGGAAAAGTTTGTAGCCGGCCTCCGCCGCGCCGCGCTGGAAGGCGCCGATGGAGGGGTTGCCCAGGGCGGCCCGCCAGTCGTACAGGTTGGCCGGATCGCTGGGGAAGTAGTTTTGCCCCACCTGGGCGCGGCCCGTGGTAAACCAGACCAGGGCGGCAAGCGCTATCAACCGCAGCAGCCCTGCAAATTGCCGCCGCTGTATGCGGTGCGCCGTTTTAGCGGGCCAGAACCACATAACCCCTGGCTGTAAGTTTGTTTCCGTCTTGCAAAACATAAAGGTATACTCCAGGTAACAGTTCCCGGCCGGATTGGTCCAGGCCATCCCAGACGATACGGCTGTTGCTCACCCGGGAAAGGCTGCGGATGCGCCGCCCGGCAAAGTCAAAAATTTCCAGCATGGGGCGATTAATTCCCAACTCGCTCAGGTCAAAAACGGCCTGATCGTTGCGGCCGTCCCGGTTGGGCGTAAAGGGATTGGGGCGCACGGCAAGCTTCCCGGGCAGCACCGCGACTAATATATGGAGATGGTTATTCGTCTCGCTGACTTCCGAAATACTGTTTTGCGTATCCACGTTCAGGTCCACCGGCGTTTCCCCCAGCCGGTTGAATTGCCCCGGGGCCCGCAGGGTAAAGCGTTCCCCGATAGCCATCGCGGTCACCGTCGTATCAAAAACAGACCGGGAATCGATGCTGATGCGAATCCGGAACGGCGAAGAGACCGGCGCATCCCGGTTTTCCACTACGGCGGTAATCAGGGCGGTTTGGCTGAGAAAAATGGGACTGCGGGAGACGGTTAAATCCACCGCGACTAAGTCCGGCGCTTTTTTAAGCACGGTGATGGGCAAATCCAGGCTGGCCGAGAGCGCCGGATTGCTGACCGTTTCCACGGCCGAAAAACTTACCGTATAATTCCCGGCCTGCCCGAATAACGGCGTCCAATCAAACAGGGCGGTATTGTCCCCGTTGTCCCGGAAGGCCGCACCGGCAGGTAGGCCGGCGGCGCCCAGGCGCAAACGCTCCTGTTCCGGATCAACTGCGCGGATCAGTAAAGAGAGATTTTCTCCCTCGGTAATGGTCTGGGGGCCGGGGTCTTCAAAAACGGGCGCATCATTCACCGGGATGACCATGACATACACATCCAGCGTATCTTCCAGAAAACCGTCGCTGGCGATCACGCGGAAAGTGGTGTCGCGATCCCCTTCCCGCGGGGTTCCGAAGACCGTGTCGGCGGCGGCGCTGAGCCAGGAGGGCAAGGGGCGATCGCTAAAACGGAAACTGACCGGCTCGTCTTCCGGATCGACAGCGGTAGCCCGGTAGAGGAAGTATTGATCCTCCACCGCCGTGACCGTATCCGGCGAGGTAATCACCGGGGGATCGAAACTGCTCCGCCCCAGCAGGATCACCGGGAACAGCGGATTCTCGCGGTCGTTGCTGGCAATCAGCAGGGTGTCGGAATAAAATCCCGCTCCATCCGGGATAAAGGTGATTAACACCGCAGTGGAATCGTACGGGCCGACCTCCATCGGAGTAACCTGGTATACGAACTGGGATAAACTGTTGCTGAAACCGGAGATTTGCAGAACCCCGTTGCCTTCATTGCGGATGATCAGCTCCAGGGTGCGCTGAAACCCGGTGGGTACCAGTCCGAAATCCAGCGCCAGCGGGTTGGTATTGATGATGACCTTAACCCCGCGTCCTTCCATAAGCACCGTCACCGGGTCTTCCTGCAGGGGATGCGAAAAGGTGAACAGCGCCCGGGTGAAATATTGCAGGGTGTCCCGGGGCAGAAAGGAAAAAGTGATCGGCTGGCTGCTCCCGGCCTGCACGGTAAAGCTGTCCGGCTGCACCGCAAAATGAGTCTGATCCTCCAGTTGCGCTTCCACCTGCAAATCGATGGCGCCGTCGGGCCGGTAGACGTAGACCACCTCGCTGGTGTCGCCCACATAGACGTCGCCGAAATCAATGAGCGTATCCGGGAATTGAATATCAAAATCGAAGGGCGGAATGATCATCAGCCCCAGCTTATTTTCCAGGTGATTGGTGAAGAGCAGATCGCTGTCGCCGTCGCGGTCGAAATCGCCCCGGGCCATGGCGCGGGGAGAAAAAGTGGAATCGATGGTAATCAGCGTATCGGCCAGGCCCAGGTTGTCGATGTTGGGGATGTATTGCAGCGTTCCGCCGGTATAATCGCCCATGATCAAATCCAGGTCGCGGTCATTCGGCAAAACGGCTGTGGGCAGGCTGTAATCATAATTGGCAATCTCGAAGGATTGCATAACGCCCTCCAGGATCAGTTCCCGGGCCAGGGCAAATTGGACAGTCAGGGAATCGTAGCGGAAAACGGATAACCGGCTGGCCGGCGCCAGGGGCGCATCCCCTTGCTTGCCGATCAGGGTCAGGTCGGAGGACATTACCAGCAGTTCTTGCACAGCGTAGCCGGGCTCCTGCCCCCGGGAACCGCGTATATTAGCCCACTTGAGGGCGGTCGGCCGCTGCCCCAGCGGCAGAACCGCAAAGGAGTTCCACCCGGCAAAATCCCGGTTTTCGAAAATCGAAACCGATTGGTCGCCGTTGTTAATGGCGGCTAAATCGGGATCGCCGTCGCCGTCAAAATCGGCGGCGGCCACTCCGAAAGTGCTCTTTTGGCAGGCCAGGACCGGGCCGGTGATAAAGCTGCGACCGCCTTGATTTTCCAGAATCACCACGGCGTCGTCGCCAAACAGGGAGACGGCAATGTCCGGCCAGCCGTCGCCGTTAAAATCCTCAATCGCCGCGCCGCTGGGGCGCGAACCGACCGGGATGGTTTGGGGAGACTCGAAAGTAGCCAGGCCGGTTCCCCAAAAAATCCGGATAGTATTGTCATTAAAATTCACCACCACCAGGTCCAGGCGCACATCTCCGTCTAAATCGGCGGTTTCCACGGCCACCGGGGTGGTTCCGGTGGGATAGCTTTGCAGGTGCACAAAGGCCGGCGCGCCGCTCACCCGAACCAGGTTTTTCATGATGGAGAGGGTATTGGAAGTGCTGTTAACCACCGCCGCATCGCTGAAAAAGTCGTGATCAAAATCGCCGACAGCCAGATCGGCCGGCTGCTGGTCGCCGGGCCCTAAATCGAACTCAAAGATTTGGGTGGGCGGGAAGCCCAGGATATCGCCCTGGGTGTTGCGGGTGCGGAACGCCAGGCGATAGGGCGTCGGCAAGGGCGAACCGCCAAAACCGCGCACCGCGGTGGTCAGCAGAATCGTAATGGATTCGCCAATAACGAAGGCCGGGCGGGGTCTAATTTCCAGGGTGTTAGTGCTGTCGACAAAACGGGTTTGATAGGGATAGCGACCGAAATAATTGCCGGAGACCACCAAACTGGCCGGGGTAATGCTAAGCGTATCCAGCGCCCGGTCAAAACGAATCCGGATCGGCTCGATGGGATGCGCCGAGATTGATCCCTGCGGAGGGGTGCTGCCCAGGATTCTCAATTGCGCTCCGGCGACGCCGTTAAGGAGTATAAGGCACAACAACCAGAGCCCCGGCTTCAAACCTGAGACGATTTTTAGTAGGGTGTTTTTCATGGCGTTTCGGATTTTAGGGCTTCGATTTTCAAATGAGTTTTTTCGGCTTTGTGATAATTCCCCAGGGCGGCCTGGGCGATCTGGAGAAGTTGCAGGGCGGCCACATTTTCCGGGTCAATTTCCAGCATCTCCCTGGCGACTTCGGCCAGTTCCGGGAAATTCTGGGTGGACAGGTAAACCTGGGCAATGGCGCGGCGGTTGGCCAGCGGGTCTCCCCCGCTCGCCAGGGCGGCCCGGCTGGCTTGCACCGCCTCCGGATAGGCGCCCTGCCGGTAGAGAAAGGCGGCAAAGCTTTGCTGGTCGGCGGAACGGCGGGACCGGCTGACCAGGGCCCGGTACGCCGCGCGGGCGGCTTCGGGATCGTTGATCCGGTCCAGGGCGTAGGCCTGGTAGCGCAAGGCCTCCACATCGGCCGGATTCACCATCAGCAGACGCCGGGCCTGGGCCAGCGCAGCAGCAAAGTCATCGGCGTCGAAAGTGTGCACCATCAGCAGACGCCGGGCGCGGGTATCGGTTGAATCCCGCTCCAGGGCGGCGTTCAGGTAATCCGCAACCGGGCCGGTTTCTCCGGCAGCCAGGGCCGTTTCCGCTAACAGGCGATAGGGTAAGGCGCGTCGAGGCAGAATCGTTATCGCATCTTCAAAACAGGTGCGGCTCAAAGGCCAATCCCGGGCCTGCATCGCCTCCAATCCCTTGTTGATATTCTCGCGCCAGTAGTATTCCCGGGAAGTGCGAATATCTCCACTCCAACGGCTGTCCAGGCTGTCGCAGCGGTCAAAGGCAGCATTCATTTCCGGCCATTGGGAGAGCCGGGCCCGGATTTCTCCCAGGCGGTACCAGGCCCGGGCGTCCCCGGGAAAAATGTTCAGATGGGCTTGGATGATCGCTATTGCTTCCGGCAACTCTCCCCGGCGTTCCGCCAAATCCACTTTTTGCCAAACCGGTGCAGCGCAGGAAACCAGCAGCATCAACACTCCCAGTTTGCTGAAACGGGATAAAAAAGCCCGGCTCCGGAGCCAAAATTTTCTGAAATCAACCAAACAGGATGCAGGTGCAGTTCGATTGGAAAAAACAGCTTTCCTCATATTTCCTCAACATCTCACCGTCTTCGGCTGCCGGCAAGAGCAAGCAGAAAAGAACGGTCATTACATCTACCCCGGGAGAAAAACGGATTCACCGACAACCGGATTAGTTAAGAGTGAACGACCTCACCTCCATGCGGCCATGTCAGTAAATTCAGTAGTCAAATTACATGCCAGACCGGTTGCAGAAAGAAGAATCGCACCATAGCAACATTTCCACGCGACTTGCTGTTGTTTTTCCACCTTATCCAGTGTGGCAGATCGGCAAAATTTGCGCACATAGGGGCAAAAGCTGCACAACCGGGCGACCACAAATTATTTATTGAGTTTGCTTCACTGCCGATGTATGTTTGCTACCCATTTTGGAAAAACATAAAAACGGTTTATCAGGAACATGTTATGAACTGGATCGAGTATTTTGGCTACGCAGCTTCGGCGCTGATCGCCCTGTCGCTGATGATGAACAACATCTGGCGGCTGCGCTGGATTAATTTGATCGGGGCCAGTTCCTTTGCTATCTACGGGCTGGTCCTGGGCATCTACCCGGTCTTTTTCCTCAACGCCTTCATCAGCCTGACCGATATTTACTATATAGTTCAGATGTCCCGCAAACGCGATTATTTCTCAATTCTGGAAGTGCGGCCGGAAAGCAACTTTCTGGACAAGTTTCTCTATTTTTATCGCGACGATATCCGCACATTTTTCCCGGACTTCCAACCGGATCAACGCGCCGATAAGCAGTGGATTCTGATCCTGCGCAATCTGGTTCCTGTGGGTGTTTTTGCCTTTACTCCGCAGGGAGACGGCAGCGCTTACGTACACCTGGACTATGTGCGCCCGGAATACCGCGATCTGAAAAACGCCCGGTTTTTATTCCGGGAACACCAGGAGACGCTCCTCGAAAAGGGAATCAGCAAACTGATTACCCATAGCGACGCCCCTGCCCACCGGAATTACCTTAAAAAGATTGGCTTTACCCGGGAGCCCGGGAAGGATAACTTTTCATTCTTGATTACCCGGGAGTGAATAAGCGAAGGCGCATTTATTTCCTGCTGCCCGCACCAGGTGTCTGCAAATTAATTAGGCTATGTTGTTCGAGTTTTAAATATCATCAGATGATTGAGGCAACCCTGGGAATCAGGAAGTCAATCACCCAAATGGACGGCTGCTATTTATTGTAGACAAAAGCTTCGGCCTTATTCATTGCCTCACCTGCTGATGAGGCTTTACCAACAAAAGTCCATCCGCCTCCAGCTCCCCTTACATAGACCTCTTTCCCAGCGGAATCCCATTTGACCTCATAACTCTTCCCGCTGCCCGAAGTTACTCTTCCAAGAATTTGTGCGCTCATGGCTTATCCTCATTTTTATGGTCTAACAAGTCAGCATTATTAATTAGCATTGTTTAGCCCCTTCCGGGGTCTTATTCGACTCCCGGCCGGGATTGTCGATTTACTCTGTCGAAGACACCCCGGACGACCGGGGGAAGTGTGCGAAAGCACTTAGCTCCATAGAAAGATGGTAAGGGTGCTGTCTAACGCATGAAGCCAAATGGATTAGAATTCGTATTCTTCTCTTCCCCCAAAAGATGCGGCAATCTCTAAATAAGTTTTTAACGTTTCACAGGCGTTGTGTAAGCTTTCAGAATAGCTAATTACTTCATCTAAGCTTTTACATTTGTATGATTGCCCATCCAATAAATGTTTCACTCGTACATCGATCGTGTAGTCAGTAGGCTGGCCCCAAATATTCACCATCTTCTTTTGGAAAATTACTTCATTCTGTAACTTGTAGTGTTTAACCAGTTTTTGCTCTTCTTCGGTCAGCATTACTTTCGCATCCACTTTAAAACTTACACCTCCAATCATCCCTTTTCCTTGATCCTTCACCAAGATTAATTTCATTTTCTAATCCTCCATATCGATGAATTAATTACGCGGCATGTGTTTGTGTAATTGCCTTCATGCAATGTTAATGTCCCCCCGAAACCGGGGAGAAACCGGTCTCCCTCCCCGGTTTCGGGGAAGGCCGGGGTAGGAAAATTTCACTTGATAACTGTCCGGCTACACAAATACTGGGGTAGTATTAATTTGAGCGCCGTTACTTATCAATTAACCATGCTTCGGCTTTCTGCATGGCTTCATTGGCAGAACAGGCTTTCCCGATATAAGTCCACCCGCCCCACCCAACATAAACCTCTTGGCTGGATTGGTTCCACTTGACCTCGTAGGTTTTTCCGCTCTTAGAGCGCACCCTGCCCAAAACAATTGTGGACATAATAACCCCACCCCCTTGATGATGACTCTTTAAGTAGCCGGGGAATAAGCAGGGCTCCTGAACAACTTTCCAGGAGCCCCGACCCTGACACTATCCCCTCCGCAATACCCGCAGCCACAAAAAAATGTTTCCTTTCTTAACCAAGAATACATCTACCGTGCCGGAAATATCATTGGGGGCTAAACCGCAAACAAACAGGTAGTTAACCCGAATTTACGGATCGTGCGCAATGGGGAACTGTGTAAATGTACCGGTTTACTGTGGAAGGACTGTGTAAATAGTTACAGAAAAGGCTGTTAATGTGAATCACGGGCTGAAAATTTGACGCGGATAAACGCGAATGAGGCAAAAAAACGCTGAAAGTTGTTTCGAAATAAAACCATCGATCCGCTCGATTCTCCCAATCTCCCCTCCTCTAAGAAAAAAGGGAGAAACCCCGGGCGTGATTTTACAATTATCGATTATTCCGGGACACAAAAAATCTTTTCAGCGGAAATCTGCCGGATATCAGCGGCATTCTGCGTCAAATTAAGTTCAACTTGTGATTGGCATTGTTAACGATGGTTGGAATATTGCCGCAGAATTTCCTGCCATTTGTCCGGGCCGATTTTCCCGCTTTTTACCAGCAGGGCAAAATCTTCCAGAAGAGGCTGATAGGCCTGGCGTACCAGCCCGCACTCCCGGTAATCGCCCCGTTCCAGGTGACCCATCAGGCCGTTGGAGGATTTGTCGCCAAAAATATAATCGCGGAATTTATGGGCCGCCGCCGGCTCCAGGGTAGAACATCCGGCTAATGCCCGAACGGCCTCGCTCAAATCCCATTCACTGCGGGCCAGGTGCCAGAGGCATAACTCCCGGCAGTGGCGGATCAGGGTTTTTCGGTTGGGATGAAAGGCATTCCGGGCGGCCAGGTATTGCCGGGTCTGTTCGACAATAAAATTATTTGCCCGCAACCCATCCATCACTTCCTGCAGGCGTTTTTCCAGGCCGCTGAAGCGGTATTTCCCATCTTCCAGGGTTTCCAGTTCAAAATGGTCCTGGCGGATGACACGCTCGTCATAAGCATTAATAAAGGCCCGCTTGGTAATATTCATAAGCTGGCGGACATTGCCCGGCCAGTGATAATCCATCAAAACAACCAGCGCTTCCGGGGCCAGAACCACCGGGTGTTCCTGGCTGTAGTTGAACATGGAGAGAAAATAATCAACCAGCAGCGGAATATCGGATTTGCGCTCCCGCAGCGGCGGCACCACAATCACATACTCCTGCAAGCGGTAGTAAAGCGGGTCGATAAAGTTGAGTTGCTCCCGCAACGCTTCGTTAGCCAAATTTTTACTGGTGGCGCTGATCACTCGCACATCCACCGGAATTTCGATTCCGCCGCCCAGGCGCTGAATTTTGCGGTTCTGCAGCACCCGCAGCAACTTGGTTTGCACATTGGGAGAAATATGGCAGATTTCATCCAGGAAAAGGGTGCCGGTATGGGCGTATTCAAAAAATCCTTTGTACTGTTTCAGCGCCCCGGTAAAGGCGCCTTTCTCATGCCCGAAGAGTTCGCTTTCCACCAGGGTGTCCGGGCGGTCTGCCAGGCTGACCGCCACAAAGGGGCCGTTTTTGCGCCCGCTGAGGGTGTGAATCGCATTGGCGATCCCCTCTTTGCCGGAACCGGATTCACCGATAATCAGCACATCGGTGTGGTCGTGCCGGGAGACGGTTTCCACTTTGCGAAAGACGCTCCGCATCTCCTCGGAAGCGCCAACCATTCCGCAGAATTGAGAATCCCGCCAACTGTCGGCCGGTTTTTTTACCGTGAGGACAGGTATGACGGCCTGGCTGGCTTTCGGCGGGGCAGGCGGATGAAGTTCCGGCATATGGCGCACCTCGATATCGGTCAATCCTTTCAGGGCCAGCCCCAGGGCCAGGTGCAGCTTGCTCAGCTCTTCAATCTCCAGTTCTCCCTGGCAGTTGATCAGGAAAATCCCCAGCGCCGGCGGTCCCCCCGGAAACATGGTAAAGGTCAGGGGAATCATATAGGTATTCGTGGGCGCTTTTAACCAACTATGCAGCGCCCCGGTAAACAGAAAACCTTCGCAAATTTGAAGGTCGATTTCAAACCCGGCTTTTTTCAGGGACTCATGCATCTTCCGGGCGAAGGGTATAACCGAACCATGACGGGCAAAATGATGCAGAAAATTGTTGATTTCCGATTGGAATTGTTCTATTTCGTTGGGAGAAGACTCTTCTTCATAGCTTTTTTCAAATTTTAATCCATCGATCAGGATTCTCTTGTTCGGCAATTCTTTACCCAAGAACCCCTGGCCGGCGGCAACCCGGGGTTTGAAATGCGCTGCCAGGCGCTCCGGCATGGCGGGTATGGGAAGTTTAATCGACAACATCCGGCCTTGCCGATGATGGACAAACGCCGGTTCCGACAGTTCTTCCGAAGAAAGCGAGCTTATCTGCAAGATAAATTTTCGCTTGAATTTTTCCACGGCTTCATGAACCACGTTAGGGTTGGGAGCCTCTAACATCTGAACCGCCCGCAGGAAGGCCATTGTGCCAGCCAGGTAATCAATTATCTCGGTGCGATCCAGCACGGTCAAATCCACCACGCTGGGGATACCATAAATACTGCCGCCGCTATACCGGGGCGGGTTCATCGGTGAGATGTACTGCAGGTTTGCCAGAACCAAACCGGCAGCTTCAGGAATCAACCCGGAACTTTCGCCCAGGAACCAATCCAAATACTCCCGCTGACCGGCAAAACACTCCAGGTTCTCGTTTTGCTTACTAATCCGGAGAAGAATCTCCAGGTCGTTGTTGCGATGCTCCGACATACACCCTCACACACACTAAAACACCCACACCTGCCCTTCCTGGCAATAGTTTCTTCCCTATTTATGCCAATTTTCTTTTTAGAAAACGAATCCTGAAATATGGTTTGGTCATTTGATCAGATTATTTGTTAACAGTATATCATTTTAAAAACCCGGATTCAACCCATTTGTCATTTTTTGCCTGTTTTCCTAACCGAAAGAATCGGTGATTCCGGCAGGCCCCGGCCTTCTTGGGAAAAAATCCTGCCGCCCGGATATCCGGATAAATTTTAGGCTGCACGCTCCTATCCCCGCCGGGGAAAAATCCGGCAAATTTATCTTTCTAACTCCCCATAAATTTTATACTTTCCACTCAATAAACGGCGAGATATTTTTCTCCCCGGAACGGAACTTTGGCAGTTTGCGACTGCATGGAATTTTAACTCTGATGACTATTTTGAATCAAAACAGTATGCTCTGCCCTCTTTTTCCGTGCAGTCCAGCCCGGGGCTGCCCGGTTTACTACCCTCTGTTTATGCTGCTAATCTGGCTGATCTCGGCAACTCTCCCGCTCCGGGCCGGCGAAGAGCCCCCGCTTCAGATCGAAAAAATCAGCGCACGGGAGGGGTTGTACCAGGATCAGATCACCACGCTTTTTCAGGATAGCCGGGGATTTCTCTGGATCGGCACTTCCGACGGGCTGGTGCGTTACGACGGCTACGAGTTTACCACCTTTCGCTACGACCCGCTCGATTCCACCTCGCTGTCCGGCAATCATATTTTAGCGATTATGGAAGACTCCCGGCAGTATTTATGGGTGCGCACCACCGGCGGCGGTGTGGATCGTTTTAACATCTACGATGAAACCTTTCGGCGTTTTCATTATGACCCCGATGATTCCACCAGCCTTTGCAGCGATGAGGTTACCGCTATTTTGGAAGACCGGGAGGGCCTGATTTGGATTGGCACACAAGAGGGGCTCAACCTTTTTAATCCTGCCAGCCGGCGTTTGTACCGCATCAAGCGCTCATCCAGCCGCCCGGCCGGTCTTAGTCACAACCGCATCAGCGTGCTTTATGAAGACCGCGAGGGGCAGCTCTGGATCGGCACGGACGGCGGGGGAGTAAACAAACTTCGCCGCAGCGACTCCACCAGCACCTTGTTATTTTCCAGTCCCCGGTTTGATCCGCAGCAACTGCGTTTTGAACATTTTTTTGCCCAGGGTCCCACCTACCTGCCCCAGATTTACCGCTCCCTGGATTCGCTGGCCCTGGCGAAGCGGCAGATGGCGGCCATCCTGCACCCGGGCAGTTTTCAGGATACCACGGAGAGTTTCCGGATCGCCCGTCCCACTGCTGCTCTGCTGGCGGCCATGGGAGACGGCAACGCCTTCGGAATGCGGGATTACGGCTGGCTGGAGCGCCTGCCGCGCTCCAAACCCATCTGGCAGATGAGTTATGAAAAATCCAATCACGCCGGGGGCTCCACCAGGAACCGCATCGAGATGAAAGTGGTCTGGCTGGAACCGGGCCAATATCGGCTCCGTTTTCGCTCGGACGGAGAGCACTCCTTTGACGATTGGCTGGAAGCGGCGCCAAACCGTAAGAACCTCTGGGGGATTCAAATCTACCAACTGAGTTCCCTGGAAGCCCGGCAATTCCGCCGCAAGTTGAAAGTACGCATCACCCCCAATTCCTTGCCGCATAATTCGATCACGGCGATCACGCAGGACCGCCAGGGCAACCTCTGGTTCGGCGCCCGGGACGGCTTGGCAGAGCTAAATTATGATCATGTCCGCTACCGGGCTTTTTCGGTTTATAAACACGCCTCCGGAGACCCGGCCAGCCTGAGCCACAGTTCTATCGAGGATTTGCTGGGCCCGGGCGAGAACGCCCCGGACATCCTCTGGGTACGGACTGCCGGCGGAACGTTGAATCCCTTTGACATTCGCACCGGCAAGGTTATCGCTATCCGGAGCGGCAACCAGGGGGAGGTTTCGCGTCAGTTCCTTCCGCGGATCAGCGCCTGGGAGTGGGACCAGGCCGGCAATTTATGGATTGGCAGCGCTACCGGCCGACTGGGGAAAATTTACCTTCCCCGGGCGGACTCGGCGGGGCGTCGGGCAGATTTCCGGCAATCCGGCGAGCAACCCTATTACAAAGAACTGGCGCGCTTTCCCGGCGAACGTTTCAGCGAATCCGGTGATGAGGTAACCGCGCTCCTGGTAGACCGCAGCGGCCTGGTGTGGATCGGCGCCCGGCGCAACGGGTTGTATAAATTCAACCCCCGGAAACGTAAATTTCGCACTTACACCCATATTCCCGGCAATCCCCAGAGCTTGAGTCATCCGGACGTCACTGCGATCCTGGAAGATGATTCCGGAACAGTATGGATCGGCACATCGGGAGGGGGATTAAATAAACTCAGCCGCACCAATCCGCATCATGGAGAGTTTCAGTACCGTTATTTTTTGCACCAGCCGGAAGACTCGTCCAGCCTGAGCAGTAACAACGTAAGCGCCCTTTACCTGGATCAATCCGGCAACTTGTGGATCGGCGCCCAGGGCGGCGGCCTGAATCGCTTTGACCGCAGCCGCAAGACCTTCACCCACTACCGCTACGATCCTCACAGCAGCAACTGCCTGGCCGGCAACGAGGTAAACAGTATCTATGAGGATCAATACGGGCAGCTCTGGATCGGCACCAATTCCGGCCTGAGCAAGTTCGACCGCTTTCGGGGACGCTTCACAAATTATGTGCATAATCCCGCCAACCCCTTTAGTCTTAGCGATAACGCGGTCTGGGCGATTTACGAGGATTCCTACAGCCAGGGCCGTACCCTTTGGGTAGGAACCCGTTCCGGGGGCATCAACAAGTTTGACCGCAGTAATCAGCGTTTTATTCACTATACCCGTAAGTTTGATGATCCCTTCAGTCTGAGTAATCCGGCCATCCTCTCCATCTACCAGGATAAGTCCGGCAACCTGTGGTTTGGCACCTACAGCGGCGGGCTGAACAAGTTTAACCGGGAGACGGAACAGTTCACTTATTATACGGAACGGGACGGGCTGGCCAATAATATGATTTTCGGCATCCTGGAAGACCGGCAAGGCAATTTGTGGCTGAGCACCAACCAGGGCGTCTCGCAGTTTAACCCGACAACCGGCGCTTTTAAAAATTACGATGTCTCCGACGGGCTGCAATCGAACCGCTTTAATCCCGGGGCGGCTTTTCTCAACGAGAAGGGAGAAATGTTCCTGGGAGGCGCCAATGGCTTCAACATTTTCTTTCCGGACAGCATCGAATCGAACCGGTTTATTCCGCCGCTGGCGATTACCAAATTCATGCTTTTTGGCAAACCGGCCAATCACCTCCTGGTGCGGGCGTTACACGACGGCGCCCCGATTGATTTATCCTACCGGCAAAATTTTCTTTCTTTCGAGTTTTCTGCGTTGGATTTCAGCAGTCCGGCCAAGAACCGTTACGCCTTTCTTCTGGAAGGGGCCAACGAGGATTGGATGATGATCGGGAAGCGCCGCTTTGCCGCTTTTACCAACCTGGCGCCGGGAGAGTACCTTTTCCGGATAAGGGGAAGCAACAGCGATGGAGTCTGGAATGAAGCCGGTTTGAGCGTGGCTTTTATCATCCATCCCCCGTTTTGGAGAACCTGGTGGTTTTATGCCCTGTTCTCCGCCCTGGTGATTGCTGTTGCAGCAATTCTGCATAAAACCCGGGTGCGGATCAAACTGCGGCGGATGCTGGAGTATGAACAGATTCGCGCCCAGGAAAGCGAGCGGGTGCGGGCGAAGGCAGCCCATGATTTTCACGATGAGTTGGGCCATAAGCTTACCAAGATTTCGCTTTTCAGTGAAATTCTTAAGCGCTCCATCAACGGCGCTCCGCCGGAGGTGCTCGATTACCTGGAGCGCATCTCCACCACCGCCAAAAATCTTTCCGCCGGCATGAAAGATTTTATCTGGACGCTCGACCCGGCTAAAGACTCCCTGCAGGAAACTGTAGTGCGCCTGAAAGATTTTGGAGACGAACTGTTCGATAAAACCGGTGTGGCATTCCGGGTAGATGAATTTACACCGGGGATGGAGCGGGTTAAGCTGAGCAGCGACTGGCGGCGGCACTTTACTCTACTTTTTAAAGAGGCAATGAATAACACCCTGAAACATGCCCACGCCCGGAATGTTACCCTGACCGTCACGGTGCAGGATGGACAAATCCGGGCCGAGTTGAGGGACGACGGCCGGGGCCTGCCGGCAGAACTGGAAACCCGGCCCGGGGCCGCTCCGAACAACTCGGAGGCTACGGTTCCCAATTATCGCGGGCATGGGCTGGGCAGTATGCAATACCGCGCCCGGCAACTGAACGGAGAGCTAAGCTACCGGCGCAGCCCGGAGGGCGGCGCCCGGATTGTTTTCGAAGCAGAAATCCCCCAAATAGGGAATTGATTCCGGGTTAAAGATGATGTTTATTGTAGATGCGAATCACAAATTGAAAATTGGACGCAGAAAAAAGCTGATATTTTTCCGATCATCTTTTTATTCGTGACAATTCGCGAAATTAGTGGACAAAAACATACCAATCGAAACAGGTAAATAAAATGATCACCGTATCCATTGTTGAAGATGATGCGGATATCCGCGAGAGTCTGGCGTTGCTGATTAACGGCACGCCCGGGTATTCCTGCATCAACACCTATAGCAGCGCCGAGAAGGCAATTAAGGGCATTCTGCAGGAACCCCCGGACGTGGTGCTGATGGACATCTGCTTGCCGGGGATGAACGGTATCGAGGCGATTAGAAAGCTGAAAGAGAAACAGC
>JAJRYW010000510.1 GCA_024275555.1 Calditrichota bacterium
AAATTCCACGAGACGCCATTTTGCTTCCCGAGCTAATTTTACATGGGTAGTATTGCCATGAGGCGTAATCGTGACTGCCCTTTATAGGTGAGATTATACATCAAGAGGTGTGCCAGAGAACTTATGGTGGAGGGATCAGGAGGAAAACGCGGAAAGACCAGGCCACCAACTTTGTCGCGCCCGATAGTCATTCACCCGATTCGATAGAATTGTCGCGCCAACCGGCACAATTTATCGAATCGCGTGCCGTGGACTTCTCAATCTAAGACTCCAATTAACCCCCGGCGCCGAAGGCTAAACTGAAATCAATACGGGCAGAAAAGTACAAGGACAGGTTTAATAAAGGCGGCTCCGCTTAATCATGTAGCGCATCAGGGCTTTGTCGAACGGCTCGGTGGTGAGAATGGTCTGGAAATCAACCTTCATGTTATGGCATTCCCGCTTTAGCTCCGCGTAAAATTCATCAATAAGCTTGCGATAATCCTGGCGGATAAAATAGGGCTGGGTCTTCAACTCTTCCCCGGTCTCCATATCCACAAAAGTGGTTTCGTCGCTGAATTCGAAAAAGCGGTCGTTGGGGTCGAGGATGTTGAAGACAATCACCTCGTGATTATAATAGCGGAAATGGCGCAGGCCTTCCAAAACTTTTTGCGGGTCTTCGTAAAGAAACTCGGTCAGCAGAATGACCAACCCGGGGCGCTTTATTTTTTCCGCCATAATATGCAGCGTCTCGCTGACCACCGTACCGGATTCGCGCGGCCGGGCTTTCTCCAATTCCGACAGCAAAAACTTACTGTAAGATTGCGCCGACTTGGGAGGCAGGTAGCGATGAATCTTATCGGAGAAGAGGGCCAGCCCCACGGCGTCGCGCTGCTTGAGCAGCAGGTAGGAGAAGGCCGCCGCCAGGTAGACCGCGTATTGCAGCTTGGTGATTTCACCGCTGCTATAGCCCATCGAGCCGGAAACATCCAGTAAAATATTGGCCTTCAGGTTGGTTTCTTCTTCATACTGTTTGATGTAATAGCGGTCGGTGCGCCCATAGACTTTCCAGTCAATATCGCGGATATTATCCCCGGGCATGTACTGGCGGTGCTGGGAGAATTCCACGCTAAACCCGTGAAAAGGGCTTTTATGCAATCCGACCAGAAATCCCTCCACAATAAAACGGGCAACCAGTTCCAGGTTTTTTACTTTGGCAACCACTTCCGGAAGCAGATAACGCTGCCGGTCCGAGATATTTTTGCGACGCGACATAAGAGAACCTGTTTTAAGTTGTTTTTAAAATAATTACCTATTGATGGCGTCCAAAACAGTTTTTACTTTTGTATCTTGTTTTACTTTACCGCATCAAACTATTTCCGAAAATGAATGGAGCCACTTACGAAAGGAGATGAGTAACATGGATATTGCTAAACATCAAAAAGTGATTATTATCGGTTCCGGTCCGGCCGGATACACCGCCGCATTGTATACCGCGCGCGCGGAATTAAATCCCCTGATTATTTCCGGCAGCCAGCCCGGCGGCCAATTGACCATGACCACCGAGGTGGAAAACTACCCCGGCTTTCCCGAGGGCGTGATGGGGCCGGAAATGATGGAACTGTTCCGCCGGCAAGCCGAAAAATTCGGCGCCCAATTCCTATACCGCACCGTCACCGGGGTAGACTTTTCCAAACGTCCCTTTGAACTGGATGTGGAAGGAGAAACCTACACCGCCGACGCCGTGATCATCGCTTCCGGCGCCTCGGCTAAATTGCTGGGCCTGCCCTCCGAATCCGAGTTGATGGGATACGGCGTCTCGGCCTGCGCCACCTGCGACGGTTTCTTCTTTAAAGACAAACACGTGGTGGTGGTCGGCGGAGGAGACACCGCCATGGAAGAAGCCATCTTCCTGACCAAGTTTGCCTCGCGGGTGACCATCGTGCACCGGCGGGATGAACTGCGCGCCTCGAAAATCATGCAGGAACGGGCCTTTAAGAATAAAAAAATTGATTTTCAGTGGAATAAGATCGTGACCGAAGTTCTGGGCTCCAAAGAAGAAGGCGTCAAAGCGGTGCGTCTGAAAGACGTCAAAACCGGCGAGGTGAGCGACTTCCCCTGCGACGGGATGTTCCTGGGCATCGGCCATAAACCCAATTCGGATATTTTCAAAGGCCAGCTCGATATGGATGAAACCGGCTACATCATCACCCAGCAGGATTCCAGCAAAACCAACATTACCGGCGTGTTTGCCTGCGGCGATGTGCGGGATTCCGTCTACCGCCAGGCGGTTACCGCCGCCGGATCGGGCTGTATGGCCGCTCTCGACGCTGAGCATTACCTGGCTGAACTGGAATTCCACAAAGAACAGCAAACCGCATAATGTATTCCTCTGGTAGAGACGTCATGCCTGGCGTCTCTACGTCTATTTGTTTGTGATAGAACTAAGCATTGTCGCGCACTTCGGCCCAAGAGGGCCGGGGCGCTCCGCTGTCGCGGAGCACACATCGATAATTTGTCGTCGATATAAACCCCGAAAGGGGCTATTTCCCGGCTCTTAACGGCGCCAGAATTTCCTCATGCTCCGGGAAACGGCCTTGCTGCTTCTTGGAAAAAATCAGTTCACCGTCAAAACGCACTTCAAACGCGCCGCCGCCGCTTTTAATAAATTCAATTTCACCATCAAACTCTTTTTTTAACGCTTCCGCCAAACTGGCGGCATTGGGATAGTAGTCTCATTGAACACAGTATTCAATCGAAATCTTCCGAATCATCGCAGTCCTCCTTATTTTTTTCCGGCGCAAATATAACCAAAAAATTTTCCCGGCGCATCTTTTTGATCCAAAACAGGTTATAAGCCGGGAGTAACGTCCTTTGAGCCGGTAATATTCAGTGGCTTTTATGGGGGAATACCTTTAAATTGTTTTTTTACCAAAATAAAACTTTTACCGGCATGACTGCGACGACAACCCAGAAAAAAGACGCCTTGAACATTTGCTGTATCGGATACAATGAGCAGTTTCTGAAAGAGATCGGGGCATTGCTCAGCGCCTGCCGGTTTGATTGCTACCAACTCACTGATCCCGGGGACATATTTAAAGAGCCGCGCCTGGCAAGCACGGATTTGATCCTTTTCCAACACCACTCCAACAACTCCGATTGCCTGAACTTTTTCGCAGATATTAAAAAACAGCAGATTAAGACTCCAGTGGTAGTGATCTCCGGGAATCATTCCATCGAACAGGCCATGGGCTGTATCCGCGCCGGCGCACGCGATTATCTCTTCTACCCCATCCACGCCGAGGAACTGGAGGAAACAATCCGGCGCATTGTAGAAGCGCCTCCGACGACGGCAAATTCCGCCTCTTTAGCCAGCCAGTTGGAAAATTTGGAGCAGCACCTCCAGGAACGCTCGGAACATTTAGCTTATGCCAATCGCCAATTGACCGCGCTAACTCAAATAGCCGCCCAGTTTGCCCGGGTAAAGAGTGAACAGGAACTAATCCGGAACGCCCCCCGGATGCTCACCGGTTGCCTGGACTTTGACCGGGCTTCCCTCATCCTGGTCGATGAAGAGGGCCGCTTTCATCTGAGTTCTTTCTGGTTTGAAAAGGACGCCCCGGAGACCATTCAGGCCTTCCGGGAACAAATTGAGGCCGCCCGGATCGAGCCGCCCCCGGCGGTGCTGGAATGCTACCGGGAAAACAAAACCATCTATATTCCCGACGCCAGGAATGATCCCCGCTGGGCCAAAATCAGCGAGGCGCTTCCCCTGACCACTGCGGTGGTGGTAACGCCTATCTTAATCAAAGGGGCCCCGGCAGGGGTGCTGGTGGGCAATATGCAATATCATCAGCGGGAGATGAACTCCCAGGATGTTACCCGGCTGGAGATGTTTGCCCGTTTGGTTGGCCTTACCCTGGAGAATTTGCGCGCCTATCGCACCCTGGAAGGTTTGGTGGAAGAGCGCACCGCCTCCCTGCGCCGCATAAACCTGGAATTGGAGCAAAAAGCCCGGGAGTTGGAGCGCAAGACCTTTTCCCTGGGCATGGCCAACGTAGAAATGCTGGCCGCGCAAGAAAAATTGGAACAAAAAAATCGGGAGATGAAGGAACTGCTCCGGCAACTCTCTCAGCACAAAGACCAACTCCAGATGATCTTAGACTCTTCTCCCGACGCAATTCTGATGGTTGACAACCGCAGCCGGATTACCGCCGCCAATCAACGCATCCGGGATTACTTCGGCGTTTCGGTGGAATCGGTATTGGGGGAGAGCTTCGGCAAGTTCGAACAACGCATTCGCGGATGTTTTGAAAATTTCAGCCAGTACCGCCGGAACTCCCGCCGTTTGAAGGACATCCTGCAAACCGTTTCCATCACCCACCTGGAGTTGCAAAGGGTGTACGATCTCAGCGTACAGATCAATTCACCCAAAGTGCGCGTGGTGCTGCCGCTTCCCAAGCCGGTCTTCTCGCCGGAAGGAAAGAAACTGTGCCAGATTTGGATTTTCAACGACATCACCCCAATAAAACGCGCCAACGAGATGCTTCATACCATTGTGGAAGCCTCTCCCATCCCGGTGGTGGTCAGCCGCCTGGAGGACGGCCGGATTCTCTATGCCAATCGTCCCGTCGCCAAACTGCTGGGAGTGGACGTTCCGGAACTGATCGGCCGGCATACTCCCGATTTTTACGCCAACCCGGAAGATCGCCGCTCCATGATTAAAAAACTGCGCCAAAAGGGAGTTGTAGAAAACCGGGAAGTGCAGATCCGCCGGTTTGACGGGGAAACCCTGTGGATGATCTTCAGCCTGACCAGAACCCAGGTCGACGGTCAGGATGCTGTGTTGGGGGCCATGTATGATATCACCCAGCGCCGCAAAATGGAAGAAGCGCTGCGGGCCAGCGAGCAACAGTTCCGGCAACTGACCGAAAACATCCACGAAGCCTTCTGGATGTACGACCTCCGGGAAGAAAAAACCATCTACATCAGCCCGGCTTTCGAGGATATTACCGGCTTGAAACGCGAGGAGCTTTTAGAGGATTTTGAACGTCTTTTTGAGATCATCCACCCGGAGGATCTGCCGGATGTGCGCACCCAAATGGAAGCGCCGCTGGAAGCGCCGGTGGATTCTCAATACCGGATCATCCGGCCTGACGGCGAGGTACGCTGGATTTTGAAGCGCGTCTTTCCCATCCGCAATGACCGGGGAGAAGTCTACCGTATTTGCGGCGTCGGGGAAGACATCACCGAACGGAAGCTGGCCGAAGAAGCGCTCCAGAAAACCAAAGATGAGCTGGAGCTGCGGGTTCAGGAGCGCACCCGGGAACTGGCGGAATTGAATGAGGTGCTCAGCAAGAGCGAGGTTCGCAACCGGGCCCTGCTGAACGCCATTCCCGATCTGATGCTGCGGGTGCATCGCAACGGCGTCTACCTGGATTTTAAAGCCCCGCGCGACAGCGATCTATCCCTGCCCCCGGAAGCGGTCATCGGTAAAAGGGTGCAGGACACCCTGCCGCCGGAGTTGGCCCGGCGTATCCTGGAACTGGTGGAAAAAGCGCTGGAAACCGAAGAAGCACAAGTGATCGAATACAGCCTGCCGCACGATTCCCATGTGCATCACTTAGAAGCCCGGATTGTGCGCAGCGGGGCCGATGAAGCCCTGGCAATTGTGCGCGACATTACCGAACGCAAGCAAGCCGAAGAAGCGCTGATGAAAGCCCATGAGCAATTGGGACAGCGGGTCATGGAACGCACTTCCGAACTGGCCCGGGCCAACCGGGAGCTGCGGGAAACCCATTCGCAATTAGTACAATCGGAAAAAATGGCCGCCCTGGGGATGCTGGTCGCCGGTATTGCCCACGAGATCAACACACCGGTAGGGGCGATTAACTCCATGCACAACACCCTGGTGCGGGCCCTGGATAAACTGAAAGATATTCTGGAAAACGAGTGGCCGCAGAGCTACCGGGAAAATCGAAAATTGAATGCGACCTTAAAAATTATGGAAGATTCCATTCGGGTGGTGGCCTCGGGCAGCGAACGGGTGACCAACATTGTGCGGCGATTGCGCAGCTTCGCCCGGCTGGACGAAGCGGAATTGAAAGAAGCGGACATCATCGAGGGTATCGAAGACACGCTGGTGCTGATTCATCACGAGATTAAGCATCACATCACCCTGGAGAAGGATTTCCAGCCGGTTCCCCGGATCGCCTGTTATCCCGGAAAACTGAACCAGGTTTTTCTGAACCTGCTGGTTAACGCCCGCCAGGCAATCGAAGGGGAAGGCCGAATCCGCATCTCGGTTCGCTATAAAAACGGTTTTGTGGAAGTAGCTATCAGCGACAACGGCAAGGGAATTCCCGAAGAATCGCTCCGCAAAATATTTGACCCGGGCTTTACCACCAAAGGCGTGGGGGTGGGGACCGGCCTGGGGCTGTCAATTGTCTACCAGATTATCAGAGAAGATCATCACGGGGATATTCTGGTGGAAAGCAAGCCGGGTAAAGGCGCCACGTTCACCGTGCGGATTCCGGATAACCTTGATCAACTTGTCGACCATACCTGAATCCGCGCCGCAACGCGGCCAGGCATGTGCATCGACGCCCCAACGGGGCTGGCAATCGATGCACGCTAAAAATTGTGATCCGAACATCAAGCATAAAAAGCGAAAGACCATCATGCTCTTTTTAACCGAACTGTTGCAGGCGCATGATCGAAAGATCATCTTAGCCAGCCAGTCCCCGCGGCGCATCGAGATTCTCCGCTCCGTAGGACTTCGTTTTACGATTCGGCCGGCTTTAATCAACGAAGATCCCGGCAAGGTTGCCGATGAGTTTGACTATGTGCGCACCCTGGCCGCCCAAAAAGCGGAGTGGGTCTGGCAGCGCAACGATGCGGATTTGGTAATCGCCGCGGATACTATCGTGGTCAAAGACGGACAAATTTTCGAAAAGCCCGGCAACCGGGAAGAGGCCCGGGAGACCCTGCGCAAGTTCAGCGGGGCCGCCCACACCGTTGTCACCGGTTTGCACCTGAAAACCCGCCGCAGCGAAATCCTGGACCACGAGGAAACCCGGGTGCATTTCTATCCGCTCAGCGAGGCCGAGATTGAGATTTATTTAAATTCCGGAGAATCGTTCGACAAAGCCGGCGGGTACGGCATCCAGGGGTTTGCTTCGGTATTTGTGCAAAAGGTGGAAGGATGTTATTTTAACGTAGTCGGATTTCCGTTGGGCAAATTTTATCAGCATCTAAAATCTTTGGAGTTCTAAGTATGCGCTGCTCCCAGGTTCGCTACAGGATAGGTCTTTTTCTGCTGTTGTCCGGCTTGCTGAGTTTGCCGCTCTTCGGGCAATCGGCGCAACGCCCTGTCGGCAGTTTCAACCTGCGTAATTTGAGCTTTCGCTTTTCCATTCCCACGGCGCGCCCCCTGTCGATGGGCGGAGCGGCCATCGCTTTACCGGACGACCCTTCCGCCGCCACTATCAATCCGGCCGGATTAAGTTTCTTCTCCCGCCCGGCCATCTCCTCCAGTTCCCGGCTGCGTTCCCTGGAAATTACCGAACCAGCCGTCAACGCGCTAAACGCTCCGGTCTCCCTCGCCGACCGGGATATCTTCTTTGACCAGAGCCTGATCAGCGCGATTGTGATCATCAAAGGGGTGCGGCTTTCCACCTTCCGGGAGACGGTCTACGACGCCCGTTTCTCTTACCAGGCCCTGCAACCGTTCCGGAGCGAGAATCTCAGCGGAACCGAGGAACTCTACACGGCCAACTTCCCCAGCCGGCGCACTACTTTGCGGATGCAAATCATCGACAACGGCGGCTCGGTCGCCTGGCGTTTTTCCGAGAAACTCAACTTCGGCGCATCGCTGCGGCTGACCCGGTTTCAATACAATTTGGTGGAGCGGTCTTACCTGCGCAACAATCCCTATATCGAGGACGCCTATCCCCAGAGCAAATTCCGCCCGGAAAACCTCTATCTGCTGCAAACCATCGATGAAAAGAAGTGGGGAATCGGCTTTACGGCCGGTTTTTTAAGCCGCCTTTCCAGCCGCCTGGTGATCGGCCTGGTTTATAACCGCCGGCCGGCCTTTACCCTGAACGCTGCCCGCTATTTTCCCCGCTTTGAGGTGTTCGGCGTGGGCGATTCCACCCGCACCTACCCGGCGGGGGAAGACAGCATCGCAGCAGTGCATTTCGACATCCCCGATTCCTACGGCCTGGGAGTCGCCTATAAATATCGGGGCTGGATGAACATTACTTTTGATGTGATCCGCCGCCAGGCCTCCCAGTTGGTAAAATCCGCCCCGGTTGCCGGGAGCTTGAACCCACTCAACCTCATCCAGGACGATCTCCCCGGCGGCGGCGATCCGGAATCTCAGCCGGATTTGACCCTGGAAGACCAATGGGAATTCCACCTGGGCATCGAATATCTTTTCCGGCTGCCGGGCCGGGTGCGCCTGCCGGTGCGGGCCGGTTATTACTATGAATCGAACTTGATTCCCTACGCCGTCGATCAAAAACCGGAGCTGCAACAGCGATTTCCGCGCGAGAAGCGTCAGCATCACTGGACCGGCGGTTTGGGATTTTTCCTGGGGGATAAACTTCGCCTCGACGGCGCCATTGATATCGCCGGGAATGCCGTGGCGCTGGTGGGAAGTTCCGTGTACACGTTTTGAGGTCGAAACAGTAAAGCAGTTGAGATTTATAAAAACTCGTATAGGGTGCAATGTTTTGAACCATAGTTAGGCATACATCAGCCGTCCTTTAGGTTGAGGAATTTGACGCCCAAGTTCTTTCGTTACTTCAATCCATTCCTTAATAATTCTTTCAGCATTTCTTACTGCTTCTTCATAGGTTTGCCCATCAGCCATGCATCCAGGTAATTCCGGAACTTCAACTACATAAGTAAATGGTATTGAATAAACGACACTTTTTCAGGCACTACCGGCTTCGACAGCTCAGCCTCCTGGCTGGGACTGCTGGCTGAGCTTGTCGAAGCCAGCAAGTACGAATTGTCGTTTATTTAAGTGCAATTACTTAGTGTCTGGCCGAATAGTCACTAAGTATCTGTTTATAATCGGTTGAAAAGTAATAAATTCCCACGAGTGTTTAACATAAATATTGAACTTACGCAAGATAATTCACGAAAAGAGGTAACATTGGCCAACGTTTTTATTTTAGGCATATGAGGCATGTCAAATTGCACTTCATTTCCCCGAAGG
>JAJRYW010000511.1 GCA_024275555.1 Calditrichota bacterium
CTATCAAGCCCGGCATCGCTGCAAAGACGGCCGCATCAAGGATCTGGCCGTTAGCATGGTGGTTATTGCCGCGATGGCCGAACCGTTAGTGGCCGCGTTTGTTCATGACATCACCGAGCGGAAGCAGGCGGAACTGAAACTGGTGGAAAGCGAGCAAATCTTAAACCTCTATTTTTCGCAATCCCTGAGCGGCGTCTTTTTTATGAAAATTTCCCCGGCGCTGCCCTGGAAATATAGCAAGAAAAAGGACGTCCTGCTGGAAACCGCCTGGAGCAACCTGCGCATTCACCGGCTCAACAAAGCATTGCAGGAACAATATCGGGCCACGCAGGCCCAGTTAAAAAAAGCGGCCCCGGAACAGCTTTTTTCCTCCGGCGCCGATCGGGGAAAAATCTTCCTGAAACGGTTATTCCAAACAGGACGATTACACATTGAAACCGAAACCCGCCGCTTTAACGGGGAACGGATGTGGGTGGAAGGGGATTATTTTTGCCTGACCGACCCGCAAGGACGCATCGAGGGCGTGTTTGGAATCCAGAAAGATATTACCAATCGCAAGACAGCCGAAGCGGAAAAAGCCTATCGCAATCGTGAACTGGCTCTGCTGAACCAGGTAATCAGCGCCTCGGTGGTCGGGCTTCCGGTGGAAGCGATCCTGGAAACCGCCTGCCGGGAATTGGGAAAAACATTGAATCTCCCCCGGGTGGAAGCGGCCCTGTATAATGAAAATCGCGACAGCGCCCTGGTTGTGTCCGAATATCTGACCGATGTCAGCTATTCCGGCCTGGGAGAGCGTATTTCGTTTCCGGATAATCCCTTCATCAAAGAGCTTTTCCAGCAACGGGGCCCCACGATTATTCGGGATGTCACGGCCTCCAAAACCATTACTTCATCCCCGGAGTTGTGGGCCCTGTGTATGCGGCGGGGCATCCGCTCCGCTATGATTTTGCCCCTGATTGCCGGCGAAAAACTGATCGGAATGATCGGCCTGCAATCCGACCAGGTGCGCACCTTCAGCAGCGACGAGATAGACCTGGCCTGGAATGTAGCCGACCAGGTGGCCGGTGCGGCAGCGCACGCCCAGTTGTCGGAAACCTACCAGCGCCTCAGCACCGCCATCGAGCAGACGCCGGAGAGCATTATCATCACCGATGCGATGGGGCAGATCGTCTATGTGAATCCTTCTTTTGAGCGAATCAGCGGCTATGCCCGCGATGAGGTGCTGGGCTTCTCCCCGGGAATCCTGAAAAGCGGGGAATTGAGCGAAGATTTTTACCGGAATTTATGGGCAACCCTTCGCGCCGGCAAGGTCTGGCAGGGGCAATTTATTAATCGCAAAAAGAATGGCGAGTTGTATGTCGATGAAGCCACCATCTCCCCGGTGCGGGACAAGAACGGGCTGATTATCAACTATGTCAGCGTGCAGCGGGATGTTACCCGGGAAATTGAACTGGAGACCCAGTTGCGCCAGGCCCAGAAGATGGAAGCCATCGGAAAGTTGGCCGGGGGAATTGCGCACGATTTCAACAATATGCTCACCATCATTCAGGGCTATGCCAGCCTGCCCATAGAACTGAACCTGCTTCCGGAGGGCCATCC
>JAJRYW010000512.1 GCA_024275555.1 Calditrichota bacterium
ATTTCGGGGAGGGTTGGGTTGGGGTTGGAATGCTGTTGAACGGAAACTGCATTCTCTATTCTTAATTCTGAGATGGGGAAATAATTAAATCGGCAACCCTCAACTTCTCATTCATCCCGGTTGTGAAATAAGAACGAGAATAATCGGGGAAAGATATCAGAAGCAAAATTATCAGAACATCTAAAAATGGTCTCAGTGGAAATCTGCTTAATCAGCGGAATTCTGCGTCAAATTCAGTTCAACTTGTGATTGGCATTATAATCCTAAATCTGTAGGAGAAAAGCAGGTATGAGCAGCGATTCCTGGCCCTCCTACCTGGCTTTGTATGAGTCCGGCGAACTGCACCGGCGGGCCGAACAGGCGCGGGAGAGTCTGCGAGCCTGCCGGGTTTGTCCCCGCTGCTGCCTGGTCAACCGCCTGGAGGATGAGCGGAAAATCTGCCGGACCGGCCGCTACGCCCGGGTTGCCAGTTATTTTGCCCATTTGGGGGAAGAGGATTGCCTGCGGGGGTGGAACGGCAGCGGGACCATCTTCTTTGTCGGGTGCAATTTGCGCTGTGTGTTTTGCCAGAACGCCGATATCAGCCAGCCCCGGCCATCAGACCTTAGAAAAGATGCGGCAACACCGGCGGAGTTGGCGGGGATGATGCTGGAACTCCAGCGGCGCGGCTGCCACAACATCAACCTGGTTACCCCGGAGCATGTGGTTCCGCAAATTCTGGAAGCCTTGCCGATTGCCGTGGAAAAGGGGTTGAAGCTGCCCATTGTCTACAATACCAGCGGCTATGATTCCCCGGAGAGTCTGCAATTTCTGGACGGCGTGGTAGACATCTACATGCCCGATTTTAAATTTTATTCCTCAGCCCTGGCCGCTAAATACCTTAAGGCGAAGGATTATCCGGAGGTTGTGCGAGGCGTGCTCCGCGAAATGCACCGCCAGGTGGGAGATCTGACTGTGGATATCCGGGGCCTGGCCCGGCGGGGGCTGCTGGTGCGTCACCTGGTAATGCCGGGCTGCCTGGACGACAGTAAGCTTATTTTCCAATTCCTGGCCCGGGAAATCTCCCGGGATACCTATGTAAATGTTATGAATCAGTATTTTCCTGCCCACAAAACAGCCGGGGAGCGTTACCCGGAGTTGCAGCGTCGCCTGCACTTCCGGGAGTATCGCCAGGCTCTCCGGCTTGCCCGGGCGGCCGGTTTGCACCGGTTTGATTGAGCGCTATCCGGCCCGCTCCAGCACCCCGCCTTCCCGGGCGTCGCTGCGTTTCAATAAAATTGCGAAGATCAATCCCAATCCGCCCAGGCCGGCAAACATCAACATGCTGGCCGTGTAGGTGTGGGTGAGGTCGCGCAGCAGGCCGTTCAGATAGGGAAATAAGGCCAGCCCGATGTTCTGGATAAAGGTGATGATCCCGAAAGCGCTGCCCACGTGTTCTTTTTTGACAATCAGCGGCACCGAGGGCCACATTGCCGCCGGAACCAATACAAACGCGGCGCCCAGGGCGATCATCGGATACGCGGGATAGATCTGGGTAAATCCCATCAGCAGGTAGGAGGGAATCATGATGATCGATCCCACGATCATCAGCGTGGCGCGTTTGCCGACTTTGTCAACCAGGTGCCCGGCAAAAGGCGCAAAGACCATCGAAGCAAAAATAATGATCGAAGAAACTCCGCCGGCAGTGTTGAACATGTGCAGAAAATTGTTGAAGACCTGGTAGAGAAAACCGCCGCTGGTTTCCGCCACCCGGGAGATGCCCCATTTGTCGGCAAAGAAGTCGGTGGAGAGAGCCGTAAAGGGGAATACCGCCGAATAAAACAGCACGCAAAGCATAGAGATGTGCCAAAAGCTGGGCCGGAATTCCTTGACATCCTTGAGATTGATTCTCTCCTCGGCCGCCTCGTCCTGCAATTCCAGAGTTCGTTCACCGCGGCGGTCCATAAAAACGTAGACCACGTTGGCGGCCAGGGAAAGCACGCAGAAGAGCATCGCGGTAATCAGCGAATATTTGTAGCCGCCGAAATGGCTGGCAATCAGTTCGCCGGTATTAAAGCTGAACATTGTTCCCAGGCGACTGACCGTCAGTGCGATTCCGAAAGAGAGCGCCAGTTCCTTGCCCTTAAACCAGCGGGCCAGCATGGCGCTTTGGGCGACGACCAGCGGCTCGGCCCCGGCTCCGAAAATGAATCGTCCCACCATCAAAAGCGGCACGGTGTTGCTGAAAGCCACCATCGTTGCCCCGGCCAGCACCAGGGTGGAAAAGATCATGCTCGATTTCCGGGTGCCCAGGTAGTCGATCAAAAAACCGCCGATCAGCACCGAAATAATCGCCGCGATGGAATACATGGTGTAAAATGCGCCGACCGTTCCTCGGGCGGCGCCCAATTCTTCAATCAGCGTCGGGGCAATGGCCCCAATGATGTCGTAAGCGAAGTAACTGCCAAAGGTGAGCATCGAAACAAAGAACAGAACCATAAATCGGTACGCTTTACTGGCGGGATGCATAAAAGAATTCTCTGCATTGGTCATAATAAGCTCCTTCGGTATATTCTTGCTGAATTCGGAGCCGCAGTTTAAAGGTTTTTCGGGAAATTTGCAAGTTGTCAGAGATTTGAATGTTTGACTAAGAATTTCCCCGGCTTCGGTGAAGTTGATTTATCAACATTGTTGTTTGCCCAAAGACATAAACGATACAACGAACGGGACAGCGATATGCAGAAGTCGATCAAATGGCTGGAATCCATTCAAACGCCCACCCTGGTGATTTGGGAGGAGCGAGCGCGTGAGAATATTCGCCGGATGGCAGAGAAAGCCCGGCGTCACGGCCTCCGTTTTCGGCCGCATTTCAAGACCCATCAATCTGCGCGGGTAGGGGAGTGGTTCCGGGATTACGGGGTGGAGCGGATCACGGTTTCCTCGCTGGAGATGGCGGAGTATTTTACCGGCCATGGCTGGGATGATATCACGGTTGCCTTTCCGGTAAACCTGCGCGAGATGAACCGCATCAACAGCCTGGCCGGGGAAATCCGCCTGGGTTTATTGGTTGAGGATGAAGAGGTGGTTGCCAGGCTCTCCCGGGGACTGCAACACCCGGTGCAACTCTGGATAAAAGTCGATGTTGGGGCAGGGCGCACCGGTATCGCGGCCCATGATGAGGAGAAGCTGAGCAGGCTGGCAAAGAAAATCAACTCCACGGCGCGCTGCCAATTGGCGGGATTGCTGACCCACGCCGGGCACACCTACCACGCGGCGAATAAAGAGCAGATTCTCGCGGTTCATCAACAAAGTACATCCCGGATGCGCCGCGCCGCGGAACGGCTGGTTGCACAGGGGATGGAAGCGCTGCAAATTTCCATCGGCGATACGCCGGGATGTTCACTTGCCGAAGATTTTACCGGTGTAGATGAAATCCGGCCGGGTAATTTTGTCTATTATGATCTGATGCA
>JAJRYW010000513.1 GCA_024275555.1 Calditrichota bacterium
CAGCCCCCAAAATGAGCGAACGGTTAGTCTTCATTTGCTGAATAGTAACGCCGGTCTTCTTGCAAATCGGCAGCGCTGATGTTGTCTAAATCAATTTGGCGATTGATGTTTGCAAAGAGTTTCCGGCAGCGCCCCGGGAAGATTTTTTCCATATCAACCTCTACTGCATTCAGGGCCGCGAGCGTTTTAAACAGGGATAAATGGCCGTCGCGAATCCGCTCGGCAAGGGCCGGGCGGGCAGACAGGGGCCATATCGACGCCAACGGCTCCAGCCCGCGGTTGGTCCGGGCTGCTGCCGGCTGGTCATCCGCGGCATGGGCTATTAACTGCTGATACACTTCCGGTATCAGCAGGGGCATATCACAGGGTAATACGGCCAGGTAGGGAGTGTCTATTTCCTCCAGCAACGAGTAAACTCCGCCGATGGGACCGCAATCGGAAATTTTGTCGATCACCTTCGGCAGATCAATGCCGGGGAGATAATCCTGCTCGCCGATACTCAGCAAAATACGGGAAGAAAGCGTATTTGCCAGCCGCAGTGCATAATCGATCATCGGTTTTCCCCGAAACAGCGCCAGGGCTTTGGCGGTTCCGAAGCGACGGCTTTTGCCCCCGGCAATAATCCCCACGGTCAACTGTTCCGCAGTAATCCGTGCATTTGCCGGCGGTTTCGTATTCTTTTGCTTATTCATTGTTCCGGATAAACTCCTTTAAATATTCACAGAACCACCCTAAATGTACAATTTTTTATTTTCTTTCTTAAATATAATTCGATTCGATCACATCGCCGGTAAAAATTTGGGCATAGATTAACTCTTGCAGTTAAAAGTGAACCGGGCCTCTCCGGGGAATGGATTTGACGGAGAGTTTTTTTAATTTATAGGCCGGTCGCTACAAACGGGTTGACCGGATCGCCAGAACACCGCTTTATCCTTGGGCAGCTTGGGGAGAGGAACCGGAGATGCCACCCAAATTCATTTTATATCTTAGCAAATCCGAAGCGGATTTTGAAGCGTTTTTAAAAGCAGCGGAATCCACCGGGGTAAATTTTACGATTACCCGGGCCTCGAATCAAGCAGCATTACGCAGTTTTCTGAAGGCCGATTCTCCCGCACTGATTGTAGCAGACCTGTCTCACGCCGGTTTCCCGACCCTTAAAACCGTGCAGCAGATCAGCAAAGAGCACCCGTCTATTCCGGTCCTGCTGTTGGCCGGTCAGGTCAGCCGGGAACAAGCGCTTCGTTTCCGATGCAGCGGCGCCAAACTGATCATGGAAAAAAATCCTGCTTTTTACGCCCAGGTAGACCTTCTGTTGCCGCAACTTGCAGCGCAGGCCCAAGAGCAGCAGCACACCGCCCTCCCCAAAGAATCCCGGAATACGCACTGGCTTGCTTTAAACGAGTGTTTTTTACAATTCGGGAGCGATCCTGAAGAGAATATTAATCGCTTGGTGCAGTTATGCGGCAGGAAACTGAAGGCCGCATCGGCAATGTATAACCGGCTTCAGCACCGGGTGCTGTGCACGGTAGGGAAGTGGCAGCTTCCGGACAACTACAACCCCGTGGATAAACCGGACGGCCATATTTGCTACGATGTAATTCTCCGGGAGCAAACCGAGCCGCTGATAATACGCAATTTGCTGAAAAGCCGTTATGCTCAAACGGATATCAATGTGCGGCAATACCAACTGCAAACCTACATTGGGGTGGGAGTGCAATTAGAGCAGCAGGTGATCGGATCTGTCTGCGTGGTTTTCCGGCATGATATCCAACCCACCGAGGAGGACCTGGAGTTTCTCAAATTTATCGCCACGGCTATTGGCGTGGAGGAGCGGCGACTCCGGGACCTCTCTGCACTTCGGGAGAGTGAAGAGCGCTTCCGGACCCTGGTGGAAACCAGTTTTAACGGCCTGTGTATTCACCAGGATGGAGTAATCATCGATACCAACCAGGCTTTTGCCGGGCTGTTAGGGCGCTCCCGGGAGCAATTAGTGAATCGTCCCCTGGTCGAATTTGTAGCGCCGGAGAGCCGCCAAATGGTGCTGTCGAAAATCAAAGCCGGCTTTGAGGGTGTTTATGAATCCCGGGCGCTGCGAAGTGATGGCGCGGTCATCCCGGTGGAGGTTTTCGGACGGGGATGTTTTTACAAAGGCGCACCGGCCCGGATTGCCGCCGTGCGAGACATCTCCCGGCGGGTGGAAAGCCAGCAGGAAATCCGGGAAAAACTATTGGTGGCCCGGGGATTAAATACCGTTGCCGAAATGATCATCCGGGAAGACCAGGCCCCGGAAATCCTGAATAAAACCGCCCGGATTATCGGGGAATGGCTGCAAGTTGACCGCTCTTTAATCTACGAAGTGGATTTTGACCGGGCCCGGGCAACCGGGTTATGTGAATGGTTAAATCCGAACGTAAAAAATGTTTCCCCGACTATGGATGAATATGACCTCGGGCTGTTTGCCGAGAGCGTTAAATATATCCGGGCCAGTCACAGTTACCTGGAAAGCCACATTGACCGGATGAATGCACATCTTCTTAAAGATGACGCCGCAGGGATGCTGCATCACCAGATGCACATAAAAAGCCTGCTCTGGTTTCCCCTTCTGGACCGGGATAACGGTTTTTACCTGCTGGTTCTCAACCAGGTAACCTACCGGCGAGTTTGGACTGCTCGTGAGAAGGAGTTCCTGGCCACCGCCGCCAGCCATATCGGCCTGGCGGTGATGAAAGCGGAACTGCTGCGGGCTCGGCAGGAAACCGAACAGGCCCTGCGCGAATCCGAAGCCAAATACCGGCGGATTTTTGAAAACTCCCGGGATGTGCTGTTTATCAGCACGCCCGAGGGGAAGTTTATCGATGTGAATCCGGCCGGGGTGGAGCTGCTGGGCTACCCGGACAAAGAAGAGTTGTTGAGCATCGACATTGCCACGGAACTATACGCCCGGCCCCAGCAGCGGGAAGAGTTGCGCCGTATCCTGGAAAAAGAGGGCTATGTCAACGATTTTGAGAGCGTGCTGAAACGTAAAGACGGGCGGCGCATTGTGGTGCTGGAAAACATTGCCGCCATCCGGGATAACCAGGGCGTCGTGATCGCCTACGAGGGCATCATGCGCGACATTACCGAACGCCAGGAAATGCAGAAACAGCTTCTGCAAGCTCATAAAATGGAAGCCATGGGCGCCCTGGCCAGCGGTATTGCTCACGATTTCAACAACATTCTGGCCGCCATTTTGGGCAACACCGAAGTTGCCCTGGAAGCGTTAAACCCCGGCAGCCAGGTGTACGGCAACATCCGGCAGATCTACAAAGCGACCGAACGCGCGAAACGCCTGGTTGCCCAGATTTTAAGCTACACCCATCAAACCGAACTGAAAATGCGGGAAGTATCCATCCGGCTGGTGGTGAATGAAACCATCGACCTGCTGCGGGCCTCAATCCCGCAAACCGTGGAAATCCGCACCTTCTTTACCGATGAAAACCTGATTGTACAAGGAGACCCGACCCAAATCCACCAGGTGCTGATGAATATTTGCTCCAACGCCTATCAAGCCATGCCGGAGCTAAAAGGCCGGCTGGAAATCCACCTGGAAAAAACTGTGATTGACACCACCCCCGCCGTTTCCCAGAGAAAGCTGCCCCCCGGAGAGTACGCCCGGATTACCATCAAAGATGATGGAGTCGGTATCGCCCCGCACATCCTGGAACGCATTTTTGATCCCTTTTTCACCACCAAGGCAAAAGGCCACGGCACCGGTATGGGGCTCTCGGTGGCCCAGGGAATCATTCAACGTCACCACGGCCGTATTGATGTGGAAAGTCTTCCGGGAAAAGGAACCTCTGTGCGGATTTATCTTCCCTGCCAACCCGCTAAAGCGTCACAGGCTAAACCGGCCCGGCAGAGGCTCCCCCGGGGAGAAGGCCATATTCTGTTTGTGGATGACGAGGAGGCCTTAACCGAGGTGGGCCGCCAGATTCTGGAATTCCTGGGCTACACCGTCACCGCAGAAGTTCATAGCATCAAGGCGCTGGAAGCTTTTCGCAGCCGCCCGGATCAATTCGACCTGGTGATTACCGACCAGATTATGCCCAGTATGACCGGCCTGGAGATGGCCCGTGAAATTCTGTCGATTCGCCCGGAAACTCCCATTATCCTGATGAGCGGTTTCAGCGACCAGCTCACCCGCTCCAAGGCCCTGGAGATGGGCATCCGCGAGTACATTATGAAACCGATTGCCGCCATGACGCTGGGAACAACCATACAACAGGTGTTGCAATCCAGGTAATCTTCTCCCCCCGGCGCCGATTCCAAGACTCTTCTTCGAGTTTTTTTCAAGAATTTACAAACCGGAATCGCATTTGTGAAATCGGTCATATCGCTTTGGAGACATCTAAGTTATTATGCACCATTGTGACGGAGCGCAAATTACTTCACCGGTGATGGATTGCAGTCTGGAGAGTTTTGATGGTTGAGGAACTAAAAATCCTATTGGTGGCGGCATCTGATCAACAGATTTCCTCACTGGTAGACATTATGCAAAAAGGCGGCTTTCAACCCAACTCCCAGGTTGTGTCGAGTTTAAAGGAGTTTAAAGCGGCGCTGCACCGGGAGGAGTGGGATATCATTCTCTCCGCCCATAAATTTCCGCGTTACCACATCACCGATGCGTTAGAATATCTTTCTACCCAGGCAATGGACATTCCGGTGATTGTCATTACCGGGGCCGTCAGCGAACGGGAAGCGGTGACAGCTATGAAGGCCGGCGTGTGCGATATTGTTCTGCTGCAGGAGTTAAAGCGGCTGCCGGCGACCATCTCCGAGGAGCTTCGTAAAGCGGCGGAACGCCGTTTGGAGCGGCGGATTCGCGCGGCGCAGGAGCAGAACGAGCGCACTTTCAAAATCCTTCTGGAAAATGCGCCCCTGGCCCTGGTCATCGTCAACAAGAACGCCAAAGTTATTTACGTAAACCAGAAGACCGAAATCCTGTTCGGATACCCCAAGGCCGAGTTGTTCGGCCAGCCGGTGAAACGCATCATCCCCAATTATTTTATTAATACCTCCGAGGAACTCAGCCCGGAACTTGCCCGGCAATTTGCCAGCCAGGCCTTTGGGGTGTCCATCGAGCTGGAGGGTCTTAAAAAAGACGGCCGCACCTTTGACGTGGAATGCAGCAGCGCTTTTGTAGAAACCGAGCGCGGCTTTGTGATTATCAACTTCATCCACGACATCACGGTGCGGAAGCGGGCCGAAGAACAAATCCGCGAGCAGGCCACCATGCTGGATAACGCCAGCGAGGCGATTATCGTGATGAGCATGGATAACCGGATTGTTTACTGGAACCAGGGCGCGGCGCAGGTGTACGGGTATTCCTCCGAAGAAGCTATGGGCAAGCCGGCCCGGGAGATTCTCTTTAACCGCCCCTCCGTGGCGTTAATGAAAGCCCAGAAAGATGTGCTTAAAAAAGGCTCCTGGCAGGGGGAGCTGCGCCTGTACCGCAAAGACGGCAGCGAGGTCACCGTGCTCTCCCGGCTGTCCTTGATCCGCACTGAGGAGGGAGAACCCAAATCTATTTTGATTATTGCCCAGGACATCACCGAGAGAAAAAGCCTGGAATCCCAGTTTCTGCGGGCGCAGCGCATGGAAAACATCGGCACCCTGGCCGGCGGCATTGCGCACGATTTAAACAACATGCTCTCCCCTATTTTAGTTTCCATCCAGATGCTGCGGATGAAAAAACTGGGTGAAGAGCAGCAGCAGCGGGTGCTGGACACCATCGAACGCAGCGCTACCCGCGGGGCGGAGCTGGTCCGACAAGTGCTGACCTTTGCCCGGGGCGCCGAAGGAGAGCGCAACATCCTCCAGCCGCGCTATGTGATTCAGGAAGTGGCCCGCATTGCGGATGAGACCTTTCCCAAATCGATCTTTGTGGAACACTCCCTGGCCAAAGACCTCTGGAATATTTTTGGAGACACCACCCAGTTCCAGCAAGTGCTGATGAACTTATGCATCAACGCGCGGGATGCCATGAGCGGGGGCGGAAGACTCTTTATCGAAGCCGGCAATGTGCGCCTCACCGAACCGCTGCGGCTCCGCAATGAAATCCTGGCGCCGGGCGCCTACGTGGCCATCTCGGTAAAAGACAGCGGGGTGGGCATCCCGGAAGAACTGCTGGAAAAAATCTTCGATCCCTTTTTTACCACCAAAGACATCGGCAAGGGAACCGGTTTGGGGCTGTCCACTGCGCTGGCCATCGTTAAAAATCATGGCGGAGGGATTTATCTCTCCAGTCAGCCCGGCAAGGGTAGCATTTTCCGGATTTACTTCCCGGCCATGGAAACCCCCAGCGAGCCCGACAGCGGGAAAACAACCGAGCAAATCCCGGAAGGCCGCGGCGAACTGGTGCTGGTAGTTGACGACGAAGCCTCCGTGCGCGATATCACCCGGCAAACCCTGGAATCGTTCGGATACCGGGTTGTCACCGCCGCAGACGGCCTCGAGGCCCTGCAAGCCTTTGAACAGCACCAATCCGAATTGCAGATGATTCTGCTCGACCTGGTAATGCCTTTGCAAGACGGCAAAGTTACTTTGAGTAAGCTCAGACAAAAAGACCCGAACATTAAGGTAATTGCTGTCAGCGGATTTGTGGAGGATGATTCCGAGACGGAGCTGAAAAAATTAGGCGCCGATGAGTTTCTGGTCAAACCCTTCAGCGCCGGCCGCCTGCTTAGCAGTATACGCAATTTAATTGAACGCAAAACCGTCAAATAACAACGGCCGCTCGCTATGTTTATTGAATATTATGACATCAGTGTTCCCCTCCAGCCGGAGACCCTGGTTTATCCCGGCGATCTCCCTTTCCGGCGCCGCTGCAGTTGCGACATGGAACACGGCGACGCCTACCGCCTCTCGGAACTCAGCTTAAGCGCCCACAGCGGGACTCACCTGGACGCACCGTCTCATTTCATTTCAGACGGCCGGAACATCGCCGAGATTCCCGTGGAGCGGTTTATTCTGCCCGCCCTGGTGCACCAAACGGATACCGAGCAGGAAATTGGCGCGGAAGAATTGGAATCCCTCTCCCTGAAGCCCGGCAAAGCGCTGCTGTTTAAAACCCGCAACTCGACCAGCGGGCTTGTCCGGAAAGGGCCGTTCCGGGAAAAATTTGTCAGCCTGGGAATTTCCGGGGCGGAGTTCTGCGTGGAACGGAAGCTTTCCCTGGTGGGCATCGATTATCTCTCGATCGAATCGGGCCAGGATGAGTCCTACCCGGTGCATCATCTGCTTTTAGCCAACAACATACTGATTTTAGAGGGGATTGACCTCGCCAACGTGCCGCCGGGAAAGTTTACCCTGATTTGTTTTCCGCTGAAAATTAGCGGCGCCGAGGCTTCCCCGGTGCGGGCCGTGTTAGTGCGTTAAGCAGGGCCATTCCACATCCCCAAAAGAAAACATCCGCCTGTTTAGACCGGCAGCTTACCAGCCTTCTTCATCCCCGGGAGCCGCTCTACCCGGCGGCGCAGCCTCCCGGATGGATTGTAATAAAAGCCTTGCATCACACCGGCGCAGTGGTTTATTTCCAATCGCTTTCAGCTATCTGCAATCTTATAAACCGGAAGGAGTTCTCGATGAAAGATGCCATTCAGGGGTTAGAGCCTCAACTGTTGTGGGAACATTTTTACCAAATCAGCCAAATTCCGCGCTGCTCCAAGCACGAGGAGAAAGTGCGCCAATACATCATTGAAGCGGCGGAGCGCAACGGCCTGGAATACAAGCTCGATACCGTACAGAGTGTAGCCGTCAAAAAAGCGGCGACGCCCGGCATGGAAGACAAACCGATTGTGGTCTTACAAAGCCACCTGGACATGGTCTGCGAGAAGAACAAAGACACCGTCCATGATTTCAGCAAGGACCCCATCCGCCTGGTGCGGGACGGCGATTGGATTTCCGCCGACGGGACCACCCTGGGAGCAGACAACGGCATTGGCGTTGCCGCCGCCCTGGCAGTGATGGAAAGTAAAAACCTCCAGCACGGCCCCCTGGAGTTTCTGTTTACTATTGATGAGGAAACCGGCCTGACCGGCGCCACCGAACTCGGCGAGGATATGCTGGAAGGACGTATTCTGCTCAACATGGACTCGGAAGAGGACGGCGCTGTCTACATCGGCTGCGCCGGGGGCAAGGACACCGAACTTTTTTTGAAAATGGAAAGCGAGCCGGTTCCCGGCGGCTACAAAGTGGTGCGGGTGCGGGTCGGCGGACTGCAAGGCGGGCACTCCGGACTGCAAATCAGCGAAGGCCTCGGCAACGCCGTCAAACTGCTGGGAAGATTTCTCTGGAAACACGCCGACGCCTTCAGCCTGCGCCTGATGCACATCGACGGCGGCAGCAAGCACAACGCCATTCCCCGGGAGTGCGACGCCATTGTAGCGCTCCCGGCGGACCAGGTAGAGGCGCTCATCGCCGCCGCGCAGGAATATGACGCCATCTACAAAGAGGAACTGAAATTGAGCGACGCCGGCGTCTTTGTACGGGTTGACCAGGATGGATTTGACCAGGGCGGCCCGATGTTCAGCAGCAATCTCCAATCCCGCTGCCTGAACATGCTCTACGCCATTCCCCACGGGGTGCAGGCCATGAGCCAGGCCGTGCCGGGATTGGTGGAAACCTCCACCAACATGGCCGTGATTAAAACCAACGAAGAGCATGTCAGTTTTCTGACCAGCCAGCGCAGTTCGGTAAACAGCGCCTTGACAGACCTGGCCGACATGGTCGCCGCCGTGGGCAACCTGGCCGGGGCGGAGGTTCACCAGGGCAACGGATACCCGGCCTGGCAGCCCAACCCGGACTCCCCGACACTGAAAGTAGCCGAAAAAATCCACGAAGAGTTGTTTGGCAAGAAACCGGAAGTCAAAGCCATTCACGCCGGCCTGGAATGCGGGATCATCGGGGATAAATTTCCCGGAATGGATATGATCTCCTTTGGCCCGACCATCTTAGGCGCGCACTCTCCCGATGAACGGGTGCAGATTTCCACCGTGGAGAAATTCTGGCGTTTTCTGCTGGCGATTCTGAAAAATATCGGTAATTGAAACTCAATGTCATTCCCTGCCTTAGGCAGACAGGCGAACCCGGGGATGGGTGAGTAATCTGGCGGCAGGAAGAACACTGTGGAGCGTAAAAACTCCGGCAGCCCCCAGATCTCTCTCCCGGCCAACCGGGATTGAAATGACTTGGGGAGGTATTCTTTTAGTTTGTCATTTCGAACCCAGGGATGGGTGAGAAATCTGTAGGCAGATAAAACAATGTGGAGCGCAAAAAACTCCGGCAGCCCACAGATTTCTCTCTTCGTTCGAAATGACTTGGGGGTACGGAGCACGTC
>JAJRYW010000514.1 GCA_024275555.1 Calditrichota bacterium
CTTGTTACTAAATCATGATATTGGTGGTTATTATTACTTCTAACAACCTATCCTGGGACCTGGCCGGCGACTCTCCCATCGAGTTTGCCACCGAATTATCGATTTTGTCCGGCGTCATATCTCATTCTAGCTCTGCGGTATTTCTCTTTCTCTTCTTCGGATAAATTCTTCTGGTAAGCACAGCTTAACAATAAAAGTGTCGCCGCCAGAAAAAGTGAAATGAGTTTTTTCATTTTTCATCTCCTTTGCTTTCTTCAACAGGCTCCCTATGGTCCATGTCTGAAGCAAGGCGTGAAATTTTTCATCACGGCTTCGGCAGCGCCGCCAGCACCTCCGAAGTAAATTTTTCATCATTCCATGCGTCACTGTATGAGCAATTGCCGAGTCTGACCAGTACCAGTTTTCTGGATGGAATAATGATGACCCTTTGCCCCTGGAATCCATCCGCCTGATACGTATCTTCTGGAATGGACGGCCGGCTGCGCGTGGCAGGATTTGAGGCCGATCCGGCATTTAGCCAGAACAAGGCCCCATATTCTCCCAGGGGTGCTTCCGGTGTCGGGGTCGTGGTATACGAGACCCAGCCCTCGGGAAGCAGGCGTTTGCCTTCCCAGACGCCATCCTGAAGATACAGCAAACCAAACCGTGCCCAATCCCTGGCTGTCGCAAACATATAAGAGGAGCCGACAAATGTTCCGGAAGGATCCGGTTCGCAAACCACGCTGTACATGCCGATCTTATTGAACAGCTCCTGATGAATAAATGTGTAATAGTTACGATATTCCTTCTCGGCGGCCCGGCGTACAATCCGCGCGATGATGTTGGCTGTGCCGCTGGAATAATGGAATTTCGTGTCCGGCTCCTCCTCGAGGGGTTTTTGGGCCGCGTAGGCGGCGAAATCGTAGCTGTTGTAGAACATGGAAACGGCATCGGAAAAGGGCGCATAGGCTTCATTAAATTCCAGGCCGCTGCTCATCCGCAAAAGCTGATCGAGAGTGATCCTGCGGCGCGGATTATCTGCATTTTGCCACTCCGGAACCGGGGCCGGCCGGTGGATGTCCAGTTTTCCTTTTTTTACCAGCACCCCGACCAGTGCATTGGTCGCACTTTTGCTCATCGACCATCCCAGCAAGGGAATTTCTTTGCTGAATCCCTGCGCATAGCGTTCGGCAATCAGCTTCCCATCATATACCACGATAACCGCCCGTGTCTTGCGCGGGTTATCGGGAGCGGGTTCCGCAAAAGCTGCTTCCAGCGCCTGGTTCAGCTTGTCGCCATCGACACCGGTCGGTAAGGGTGCCTGTGGTACCCGATTACCTGCCGGCCAAAGCAGATCCGTTTTCCTTTCCTCCGATGGCTCCGGTGGAACCTTCATGAAGGTTTGGCGGCGCAGTTCCTCTTCCGTGGTCCCTTTCACAACCGTACACCCGCACCCTTCCCGGAATATCGCCTTTGTTTCGAAAAAACCGTACGATGTGGAAGTCACTGATTTTTCCCTTCTATTCACATCGAATTTCATCATGGCAAACAGAAAGTGTACCGGAGCAATATCTTCCCGAAAAACGGTTTCGGGATTCCGTTTGGATATAAACACGTTGGAACATAGGGTTTTGGCTACGTGACCGGTTCCGACCGGCAGCGTGTTGCTCAAGTACCACCCGGCTGCGACAACGGCGGCAACTATAATCACACCCAGGGCGAATATCGTTCTCTTTATCCAGGGTTTCATAATAATTCCATCTTAAATCTTAAATCTTGATAAATCAACCCGATTCCCGTATAGATTGAAAACCTTAATTGGACACTTTTACAGTCGGGAGGAGTTTGATGAAAGAAAATTTCGTTAAATGGTTTGGCTGTCTGTTGTTTTTTACTTTTCTGATTTTTTCATGCAGCGGGACCGAGATCACCCGGAACCCGGTTGACGAGGCTTATAGGGGAAAGCCCATGTCTGATATTCTTGTAATTGCAATAACAGGTAATGAACATAGTCGGCGGTCTTTTGAAAAAAAGTTCGTTGCGCAGCTGAAATCAGTTGGAGTTGACGCTATCTCAAGCGAAGAGGCCATACCGATGCCCCCGGATTTAGAATTGAAAAAAGAAGCGATATTAGCTGCTGTCAGTCAATATGAAAATGATGCGGTGATCATTACGCATTTGATCGGCAAAGAAGAAAAAGATGTTTATACTCGCGGTGGTTCAGCGCATGGCGGCTTTTTCGGTTTTTATCGCAGCAGATACAGTTCTGCCCATGATCCTGGTTATTCAAGCACAAGTACAACCGTCCGACTGGAAACGAATTTGTACGATGTAAAAACGGAAAAACTCATCTGGTCCGGGAGATCAAAAACATGGAGCAAAGGCTCCAAGAATCAGATCATCAATGATGTAATCAAAGCTGTCATTAATGACTTGCAAAAAAATAAATTAATCGCACCCAATTGATAAGAATATTCTTAATACTGCTTACCTTTGTGATCGTTTCCACCAGCCTGAATGCGGTGCCGGCGGAAGATATTTCGTCCGATGAGATTCCTACCCGTTATGGAATGGCTGCGGTTTTCGGGAAAACATTCGACCCTGTAAGCGATATGAATTACCTGCAACTAGCTGGATTTGTCATGTGGGATTATGATAAAGTATGGCATCACCGGGCACCGGAACCGCTACGATTCAAGGTAGAAGGTTTAGTCGGGAGTACGATTTCACCGGATAGACGCGCCATCGTTTCAATTGGGATACTGGCATTGTATTATCTGGATTTTATCTCCACACCTCAACTGCGACCCTATACCGAAGGCGGTATCGGCGTGGTATATACGGATTTCCAGGTGGAGGGTCAGGGGGCGCGGTTTAATTTTAATCCTCAGATGGGAATCGGGACGGAATTCAAAGCAGGTTCAGGCCCGCCGTATTTTGGTGCAGTTAGACTCTCACATATATCAAACGCCGGATTGTACGAGGATAATCGGGGAGTCAACTCCGTTATAGTGCTGATTGGGCGTTTTTTCTAAAGTTGTAACCCGTGAACGCTTAAGAATATTGACATTTTTTCTTTGTGACTTGGTGTTTTTGTGGCTGAATTGTTACGTTCCGGCTAGTCCCGGTTAAGGTGCTGTATGCGTGTCAGTAAACCGAAAAATTTAAAACCTGCGTATAGAAACCCGGAAGATGGAGATCCCAACCGGGCTGTAATCACAGACATGGCTGCGATTACAGCCCTGGGAGACAACCTGGAGACGCTGTGGCAGGGACTTATGGCAGGCAAAACCGCCATCCGGCCTGTCAGTCGTTTTCCCGTGGGAAGCTATCATGCTAAAATTGCAGCCTGTATCGATGATTTAAAACCTTCCGGCGGCCGTTCCATGCTACACCCTTTGCTGGACCGCCTTTTTTGCGAGATGGCGCCGGTGCCGCCTGATTCTGCGCTGATTACCGCGACTTTAAAG
>JAJRYW010000515.1 GCA_024275555.1 Calditrichota bacterium
CATCGGGAATCAGGGAAAGGGTGCGCTCCAGAAGTTCCCACCCGGCCAATCCCAGCGATTCATAAAAGGCGATATTCAGTTTATAGGCCGCCGTATAATCCTGGGTGGCCTCGATGATGGCTTTATTGAAAGTAAACAGCGGATCAACCTCCGAGAGCAAAAAACTGGGTATCTTCTCGATATCGCTGTCTAAACCGACGCAAACCAGGGAATTTTTGGATTGAATACGTTGATTTACCGTTTCCTCGAACATCGCTTCTACCTCTCTTGCTTCCAAACACGCAAATATAAAAATACCGGCCGGATATCCAAAGCCTAATTTAGTCGTACCGCCTCAATTTTCAAAGAGCTTGAATCTGTTTTACAAAGTGGTTATCATCGATTATGCTTCAGCTCTGCAAATTGTTTGTTTGACTATAACGAAAAAAATCGTTATGAACTTTTCCGCCCTTTTCCGATTCGCCGTGTTGGTGATCCTACTGGTTTTTTCCGGGATCGCTTACCGGGTTGCTTTTACGCCGCCGCCTGCCCCTTCGGCCGCTTTCCCTAGTGACTGGCTTTTGCGCCAGCGGATTTTCCCCCGCGGCGAGATCAACTACCCGGTCTACCGCCGCGCCCAGGCGCAGGCTGAATTTATGCAGCGCCAGGGAATCTACCGGCAGGTAGAGTGGAGTTTTGCCGGCCCCTCCAATGTGGGCGGGCGGATAACCGACCTGGCTTTGTCTCCCACCAATTTCGACACCATCTACGCCGCGGCGGCTTCCGGGGGAGTCTTCCGCACCGTAGACCGGGGGGGGCAGTGGACGCCTGTTTTTGATGAAGAACTCACCCTCTCGATTGGGGCGGTTGCCCTGGCGCCCAGCCGGCCCAATACGGTCTATGTAGGAACCGGGGAAGCCAACGCCGGCGGAAGTTCCCAAATTTATGGCGGGTATGGGGTCTACAAATCCAGCGACGCCGGGCAAACCTGGCAGCACCTGGGCCTGGAGGAAACCCGTTACATCGGGCGGATTGTGGTGGACCCGCACAACCCCGACCGGGTGTTTGTTGCCGCCCTGGGTAAGCTGTTTAACACCAACCCGGAGCGCGGGGTTTACCGCACCCCGGATGGAGGGGAAACCTGGGAACGGAGCCTCTTTATCAATGATTCCACCGGGTGCGTCGACCTGGTGATGAATCCGCTCCAACCCAATCTCCTCTACGCGGCAATGTGGGAACGGATTCGCCGCCCGGATCAAAATACCTGGGGAGGCCGCCACTCGGGTATCTATCGAAGCAGCGACGGCGGCGACACCTGGCAGGAGCTGACCAATGGCTTGCCTTATAATTCCCCCGCGGTCGGCCGGATTGGGATTACTCTTTGCGCCTCCCAGCCCCAGGTTTTATACGCCATCTATGCCGACAACACCGGCCGCTTTGCCGGCGTTTACAAAACGGTGGATGGCGGGGAGAACTGGTTCCGCACCAATGATACCGATTTAAATGCGGTTTATGGAACCACCGGCTGGTGGTTCGGCAATATCCGGGTTTCCCCGGCCAATCCCAACCTGGTTTTTGCCCTGGGAATACGGATGTACCGCTCACTCGACGGCGGGCAAAGCTGGCAGGACCGCAATGGGCGGTTACACGTGGATCAGCACGCCATGTATATTCATCCCCAGGACCCCAATTATATTGTGGTCGGCAACGACGGCGGGATTTACATGAGCCTGAACGGCGGGGTGCAATGGGGGAAATCCTCGAATTTGCCCATTACCCAGTTTTACACCGGGGAATTTGACGACCAGTTTCCGGAGCGGAAATACGGGGGTACCCAGGATAACGGCACCCAGCGAACCCTGTCCGGCAACCCGCTTGACTGGCATAAAATTTTAGCCGCCGATGGGTTTTATGTGCTGGTGGATCCCCAGGACAACCAGTACGTCTATGCCGAGACCCAGTTCGGGGGTCTGCATCGCTCCACGGACGGCGGTTATACCTTCACCAGCGCTTTGAGCGGGATAATTTCCAGTGATCGTTTCAACTGGAGCGCCCCGTTGGCGATGGACCCTTCTCAGCCCCAAACCTTGTATTTTGGCACGCACCGGGTTTACCGCAGCAATAACCGGGCGCTCTCCTGGACTCCCATCAGCCCGGACCTGAGCAACTATCCTCACCCCGGCAACCTGGTCTTCGGAACCGTTACCGCCATCGCTGTCGCGCCCGGTAAACGGGAAGTCATCTACGCCGGCACTGATGACGGCAATGTCTGGATAAGCCCGGACTTCGGGCAAAACTGGCAGTTGATTTCCGCCGAGTTGCCGGTGCGCTGGGTTACCCGGGTGGCGGTGGACCCCTTCGATGAGCATATCGCTTACGTTACTTTCTCCGGCTACCGCTGGGAAGACTTCCTGCCCCATATCTTCCGAACCGGGGACGCCGGGCAGACCTGGGAGGATATTTCCGGCAATCTTCCCGAAGTTCCGCTAAACGATGTGGTTATTGATCCCGGCGCCGATTCCACGCTCTATGTCGCCTCTGATGTGGGGGTCTACTTCAGCCAAAATTTGGGCAGAGAGTGGCATCGGCTGGGCAGCGGCTTACCCAATACGCCGATCATGGACCTCGATTTACATCAGGCCGACAGAATTTTATTGGCCGCTACCTACGGCCGCTCCATGTACACGCTGCAATTATCCGGCCTTACCGGCCTGGCCTCCCATCGCCAATCGATTTCCAGCGATTTCCGGCTCGGCCAAAACTATCCCAACCCTTTTAATGGGGTTACGCATATACCGTTCCGGTTGGCGCGCGCCGGGCAAGTACGCCTGACCATCTATGACAACCTGGGCCGGAGAGTCAGAACCGCCGCAGCAGGGCGCTATGACGCCGGAGAGCACTCGATAGCCTGGGATGGGCGTAATGAATGGGGAGAGCCGGTCGGCAGCGGCGTCTATGTGTATCGCCTGCAGGTTGACAACTGGATGGGCGCTGGTAAGCTGACCCTGGTGCAATAGGCGCGCCCCCGGTGCGGGAAGGCCCCCGGTGAATCCCACCGGCATCATAGCTGATTCCGCCTCAATGCCGGCGTCGTCATTGACTTGCCGGGGATTTCCAGGTGCTTTCGCGCATTTCACTGCGAGAGAAAACGGTCTTCGGCAGAGCAAATCGCCCATCCCGGCCAGGGGCTGAGTTGGAGGCGACTCCGCGCCTGGGAACCTCGAAGAAAGAATGTATCGGTTGTGTTCCGAATCTCATCCTGGCAGTGCAGTCCAGGCCAAACAAATCACCAAAACAACGGAGTGGTATGATGAGCAAGCTGACCCGCAAAGAGTTTTTGCAACGGATAGCTGCCCTTGGCTTTTGCGGTGTGGCGGCCGGTTCACTTCTCTTCCGCTGTGGCGGCGGAGAGAGTGAGAAACAGACCGCCAAGACTCCCAGGGCGGCGCCGGAAGACCCCTGTGCGGATGTAAGCGGCTTGAGCCCGGAAGAAACGGCGACCCGCACCGTCTTTAAATATGGGACTCACTCGCCGGACCCGAAAAAAATATGCTCCGGGTGCGCCCTTTATAAAGATCCCGCCCCGGGCGAGGCCTGCGGGACCTGCCAAATTATAAAAGGCCCTGTTCATCCCAACGGCCATTGTATAAACTGGGTTGCCCCGGCCTGATTTGCCGGAACCAGGACTTGCGTCCCATCCGGCTCTTCCGCGATGGGGTTTTTCAGCGCGAACCTGTCGAGCCAAAACCGCCCCGGGTTTTGCCGGCAAAATCGGCCCGATCCGTTTCCTCCCACTCAATATCCGGCAGGGCGTTTTTCTCGAAAATGACCTGGGCGATGCGGGTTCCCTGCTCGATTACCAGCGGCTGATCCCGGTGCGGATCGGCGGGGTTGTAGAGCCTTACCAGGGCAATGCGCACCTCATCCTCCGGCCCGCAGTAATCCGAGTCGACAATCCCGACATCATTGGCCAGGCAGACCCCGTTTTTAATCGAAAATCCCGAGCGGATGTGGATTTTAAAAAAATATCCCGGCGGCGACTCGATGACCAGGCCGGTGGAAACCAACTCCACTTTTCCCGGCCGGAGTTCCACCCGTTCGGCGGAGTATACATCCAGGCCCACGGAGTGTTCGGTCTTGCGCTCCGGGAGCGGGATATCCTTGTTCTTGCGATAAATACGTATCTTCATGGATGCTCCTTCGGATTACTCTTCTTCGGTTGGATAATATCCCGGCGTCATCAGCGGCAGCGGCGCCCCGGGTTTTTCCGAGACCATCTCCAGGTACTGGTAGATCGGGTCGTCCCCTGCGGCGGATTTTATGCCCAGGGGAGAAAACAGGTCGGTGTTCCAGAGTCCCTTGTAACGGGGAATTTCCAGGATTTTCACCCGGTCGCCCGGGGAAAGGCCGGCCATTTCTTTGGCGATGGAGACGGCCGTCAGCAGTCCCCCGATTTCATCGACCAGCCCCAGGTCTTTGCCGTCCAGGCCGGAGTAGAAACGCCCCTGGGCGACGCTGTCAACCCGGGCCACGCTCATGCCCCGTCCCTGGCTGACTTTGGCGATAAATTCCCGGTAGAAATCGTTTAGCAGTTGTTCAACTTTACGGCGTTCTTCCCCGGTCAGATTACGCGCCGGCACCTTTAAATTTAAGAGGGGCAGCCGTATCCCGAAGCCGACCTCGGCATGTTTGCCGCGTTTGACAAAATCCGAACTCATGCCCAGTTTTTGGGAAATACCTTTATCGTAGAGCCATCCGCCGATGACTCCGATGGAGCCGGTAACGGTGTTGGGGCCGGCCAGAATGGTGTCGCCGTACATGGAAATCCAATAGCCGCCGGAGCCGGCCACCTGGCCCTGGCTTACCACCACCGGCTTCTTTTCGGAAACCTTCTTTAACGCTTCCGCGACAATGTCCGAGGCCATTCCGTCGCCTCCCGGGGAATCCACGCGGAAGACCACGGCTTTAATGCGCCGGTCTTTGGCTATTCGGAGCAGCGCCTTGCTCAGCCAGCGGGCCCGGATGCCTTCATCCATCGCACAAATTCCCAGGGCGTAAACCAGGGCAATGCGGGGCGGTTCTCCCCACTCCCCGTAGAAGTCGGCCCGCTCTTTTACGGCGCGGTAGGGCAGGTTGGTCAGCTTTTTCCCGGAGATGCGCTGTACAATCTGATCCATATCGTTCCAGCGGCCCAGCGTGTCGACCAGCCCGCTGCGGAGGGCGTCTTTGGGCAGAAAGATGGTCTCCTCATCAATCAGCCGGTCAAACTCAGCGGTAGTAAATCCCCGCGACTGGCAAATATCCCCGCGGACAACCTCGTACCAGTCGTCCAAATAGGCCTGGAACTGTTCCCGGTCTGCCTCGGAAAAGTTATCGCGCGAGAGTACTTCCACGGCGGATTTGTATTTGAAAAAGCGCCATTCATCAAAACCCAACCCCAATTTTTCCAGGGTTGCTTTAAAGTAGGTGCGGCCCATAACAAAACCGGGCAGCATAATCATCCCCTGGGGGTCCAGCACCACCTGGTCGGCTACACTGGCAAGGTGGTAGCGGCTCAGGCGCACATTGTCGATAAATATCACCACTTTTTTTCCGGCGGCCCGGGCTGTTTTGAGGGCTTCGCGCAGTTCCCAGCCCAGTTCCGGGCGGATGCGCATCCCGGAGAGATTCAGGGCAATTACGCCCACCCGCTCGTCCTGCCCGGATTGCCGGATGGTTTGAAGCAAATCGGCAAAGCGATGGGTTCCTTCGTCAAACAACCGGAATGTCTGGTAATCCACCCGGCCCTTCAGGTTCAGCTTTACCACCTGTTGTCCTTTCTGGAACCAGGATTGAAAAACCGAGGGGTGGTAATCGCCAAAGCCTACCGAGTAGCTGTTGTAACTTCGTTCTTGCCGGTCGTCAAAATGGGCCTGGCTGCTCAGGCGATTGACTCCCAGGGCGAGCTGTACGCCGAGGGTGAACGACTCATCTTCGAAATAACGGCCGCTGAAGAAAACCCCTTGCAGCAATTGCAGGTTGGCGCCCACGCTCCAGGGGGCCTCGGAAAGCGATTGGCCTTTCTGTAAAGCGGCGTCGGCAAAAAGAGTCAGCCGCTCGTCTTTTAAGGGGCGCAGGCCGATATCCAGGCTGGCTTCTTTGGCAGAACTTTTGCCGGAAAACCGCCCGGCCAGGCCGATGGAGAGGAACGGCGAGGGGCGCAGAATGCTGCCCAGGGTGAACAAGTTCTCCCGGCCCGTCAAATCCGTATCGCCTTTACTCCACTGGTAGCTAAACCCGAAACTGGCGCTGCGGTCGCCAAACCCGCTGGCAAATTGGTAATCGGTAACCCGCAGGGGACCGTAGGCGTCCCGCTGGACGGAAAACCCCAAACCGGGTACGGCGCTGTAGAGCCCCCAGGATTTTAACTGTTGCGGGTCTTCCCGGTTGGCAATCCAGTAAAAGCGGGATTGGAAACCGGAAATCAGCCCGATGGTAGCCGGATTGACAAAACCGACTAAATCGCCTTCGGAAACGCTGGCGCTGACAGGCAGAAACCGGTAGCGGGAGTAGTAGGATGTCAACGTCTGCGCCCAGCTTGTATTCAGGGCAATTACCAAAAAGCATAGCGCCGCCCATGCGGATTTCGAGAGAAATTTCATAAGATACTCCATCAGGTTGATTTGGATGAAATTCTTTTAAACCTTGTTCGGTTATTTGCCGGGATTCATATTTGAGTATAATGTAAGTGATAATTCGATTGATCTAAACGATGTTTACCCGGGAAAGATGCAGTGATAAATGGATAAAGTTCAATTAATTTTTTTCTTCATCGGCGGTTTTTTAATCTCCCGATTGGTCATCAAGGTACGCTTGCCGGAGCGGTTGGTCTATTTTTTTATCAGCGAGCGGCATATTTCCCTGGCGGCCATCACTTTTTACTTGATTGCGCTTTCTGCATTTTTTTCTTTTTTTATACCCAACGCCATCACGGTGCTTACCTTGCTGCCCATGCTGGAACTGCTACGCCGCACCTTCAGCGATGAGCATTCCACGGATCGCAAAATACCTACCGTGCTGGCTCTTTCTACCATTTATGGCGCCAACATCGGCGGGATGGGTTCCATTACCGCCACGCCGGCCAACGGCATCCTGGCAACTTTTACCGAATTGAACCGCATTCCCGGCACCGAAAAACTAACCTTTGCCAGTTGGTTGGTCTGGGGGGTTCCCCTGGTGCTGATCATGGTGCTGGCGGCATGGCTGGTGCTGGCGATTTTTTTCCGGCTCTGGGAGCGGGCCGGAAACCGGGTGCATTTGCCCTTCCGCCGCGAAACGGCCCATCACCCCCGGCAAGGTTTGGCCGCCGGGATTACCGCCCTGTATTTTTTCTCTTCGCTGTTTCTCTCCGCCGTGATGATGGAGTTTCCGGCCCATAAAACCCTGATCTTAGTCATTACCGCCCTGGTAACGCTGGCTATTGCAGGATTCCTGTTCCTGGTTCCCCTGCCCGAGCCGGGGGGGCGTTCCGGAAAAAATGTGCTGCTTACCATTCCCGACTGTTACAGCAATTTACCCCTGCGCGGATTTGGTTTTGTGGCCCTGGCAATTATTCTGGCCGGGGTGCTCTACCTTTTCCGCGTTGATAGCTGGATTGCCGGGATGAGCAAAGCCTTGCTGCCGGATACGTTTTCTCACACTCAACTGTTTTTTCTTACTGCACTGATCACTTCATTTGCCACGGAACTGCTCAGCAACACCGCCGTGCAACTCTCCTTTTTTGTTATCCTTGCCCCGTTGGCGGAGTCGCTTCATTTTCCGGCCATGTTAGGGCTGATTGTGGTTACCCTTTCCTCCACCTGCGCTTTTATGAGTCCCATCGCCACCGGGGTAAACGGCCTGGCTTTTGGCGGGGTGAAGCATGTCTCTTTCCCCC
>JAJRYW010000516.1 GCA_024275555.1 Calditrichota bacterium
TAAAACGCCTGTGGGCATCAAACTAATGTGGCCGGACCTGGAAGTGCTCTCGGATTTAGGACAGCGGATTGCCGCGGTTGTACAGAACATCGAGGGAACCTTAAGCGTCTTTCCGGATAAGACCGTCGGCGGAAACTACCTGGATTACACCATCAAACGCGAGGAAGCGGCCCGCTATGGGCTGACCGTAGGCGATATCCAGGATGTCATCATGTCGGCCATGGGCGGTATGAATGTCACCCAGACCGTGGAAGGCCTGGAGCGCTATCCGGTCAATGTGCGTTACAACCGGGAACTGCGCGACAATCTGGCCGACCTGGGCCGGGTGCTGATCCCCACGCCAACCGGGGCGCAGATTCCGCTCAGCTACGTCACCGATGTATCCATTAAGAAAGGCCCGCCGTCCATCAAAAGCGAGAACGCCCGCAAAACGGCCTGGCTGTATGTGGACCTTCGCGGGATTGACGTGGGAACCTATGTTAAGAACGCCAAACAGGTTATCGAAAAAGAGATTGATTTTCCGGATGGCTACAGCATTGTCTGGAGCGGTCAATATGAATATATGGAGCGCGCCCAGAAACGCCTGCGCATCGTGATTCCGGTCACCCTGGTGATCATCTTTCTGCTGCTCTACTTCAATTTTAAGAATATTCAAGAGAGCCTGATTGTGATGCTTTCCCTGCCCTTCTCGCTGGTCGGGGGCATCTGGTTCCTCTACCTGCTCGATTACAACTTCAGCGTTGCTGTGGGGGTCGGATTTATAGCCCTGGCCGGCGTGGCGGCGGAAACGGGGGTAATCATGCTCATCTACCTGGATCACGCTTATCGCGACCGCAAGTTTGCCGGGAAGATGCGCAGCTTAAAGGACCTCTACGACGCCATCATCGAAGGAGCGGTGGATCGGGTGCGGCCCAAGATGATGACCGTGACCGCCATTATGGCCGGCCTGTTGCCCATTATGTGGGGAACCGGAACCGGCTCGCTGGTGATGAAACGTATCGCCGCACCCATGGTGGGCGGTATGGTTACTTCCACCATCCTGACCCTGGTGGTAATCCCGGCCATCTATTATCTCTGGAAAAGCCGCGAAGTGGAACATATGATGAAAGAGTTTGAGAGTGATGAGAATAATCAGGATAAAGGGGCTGTTTAAGCCCCTTTATTTCCCGAACAAAGTTAACCTCAGGAGTCTGTCATGAAAGAGATCAAGGCATATATCCGTTGTCAAAAAGCGGAAAAAGTCATCGAAGCACTGGAGAAAATCGGCGTCACGGATATGACCCTCATCGATGTGATGGGGGTGGGTATCCTGGCTGATCCGAATCAATCCAAGTACTCGGTCAAATGTGTGGAAAAATATTCCGAGGTGGCCAAAGTGGAAATCGTCTGTGCGGAAAAGCGGGTACACGAGATTGTGGAGTTGCTTCGCAAGACCGCCTACACGGGCATGAAGGGAGACGGAATGATCTTTGTCTCCCCGGTAGAAATGGCCGTTAAAATCCGCACCGGGGCGATTGGTGAAGAGGCCCTGTAACAAGTGTAGAATATTCCACACCACTTTGGGAAAAATTGAACAATATTCTACGGTTTTTCATAAGTTTCTTTTAGCTCAACAGATGTAAGTCTTTTAGATAATGAAATTAGAAGAAATCATATAATTGGCGCCGAGTTTGAATAAGGTATAAGCAGTAAAAATAATTGGGTGAAAGAAATGTCCAGAGAGATTGGCAGAGTGGAAAAGATTGAAGAAGGGTGGATGATCATCAAAATCCCCACCGGCGATAACCGCGGGATTTGTTCCTCGCCGTCATCGTGTTCTTTTCAGGGGCCGGACTCTGCCTACCGGTTTCTGAAGGCGCCCTACGAAAGCTGGATTGCCATCGGAGACCGGGTTACCCTGGAAACGCCGGAGTCGGCTGGAAATATCTCCACCCTGGTTGCCCTGGTCTTTCCGCTTGTGCTGATTAGCGGCGGGATTCTGCTGACCTCCTATGTGCCGCTTTCACCCTACCAGATGGCCGCCGGGGCGGCCGCCGGTTTGGCGCTTTACCTCACCATACTCTACCTGGTAAACAGATGGTTTGCCCGTTCTGCCAGGTTTCGCACCCGGATTCTTGCGGTTGACAAATCGCAGCCTGAACAGCATTCCGAAGCCTCGACAAACAAAGAAGAGCTATATCAGTAATCGCCATAAAAAGGAGACCATTATGAGTCAACATATCGATCCCGTCTGCGGAAAACGCATGAATCCGAACAAAGCACATATTGTCATCACTTATGACGGCCAGGATTATTACCTGTGCTGTCCCCTTTGCCAAAAGACATTCGAAGAGAATCCCTCCAAGTTTATCAAAAATGAACCTAAAAAGAGGAGTTAATGTCATGGTAAAAGATTTGGTTTGCGGTATGATGGTGGATCACAGGTCTCCGGGGGCCGTGTATGACTACCGGGGAAAGACCTATTATTTCTGCCATGAAAATTGTAAAAAACAATTTGAGCAAGATCCGGAAAAATATATCGATAAAGAGAAGCAGGACGCCCCGGAGCCGGAGCAGGATTAAATTTGCCAGGAGCTTACTCAAGATAAGAAAGTAATATCAGATTAAGGAGTAAAGAGATGAGCGGCTATTATTTTGCCCGCACGCTGGATTGGGGCTTTGATGAAACCATCGAGAAAGTTACTGAGGCTTTGCAACAGGAAGGTTTTGGCATCCTCACCGAAATTGACGTAAGGGCAACTTTGAAGAAAAAATTGGATGTGGATTTTCGGAACTACCGGATATTGGGCGCCTGCAACCCCCCATTTGCCTACCAGGCTTTGCAAGCAGAGGATAAGATTGGGGTAATGCTGCCGTGCAATGTGGTTGTTCAGGAAATTGACAACGGTAAAGTGGAAGTTGCGGCAGTGGATCCGATTGCCTCCATGCAAGCCGTGGGAAACCCCCAATTAGCGGAGATCGCCAGGCTGATCCCGGGAAAATTGAAATCAGTGATTGAGAATCTATAATAGATGTTGAGCGGGCGCAATTTGCTCTGTTTATTGAGAGGGTTGTGTCCCGATGTAAACTGATTTTTAATTAATGCTTGTCCCAGTATTTAATAATCCTCGACTGGAGGTACTTATGCAATTTGGTGATCTGTTAACTCTGCTTGCTGTACTGGCGGGTGTATTTTCTACCTGGAATTACTACCAGGCTACCCGGCTACCCAAGGTGAATGGAAAGAGCAACGGTAGAGGAAAAGAAATTCTGCCCATTCCGGAAATCCGCTATGCCCGGTATGGATTTTATGCCATGACCGCCTTCGTCTCTGCGGCCAGTATGTACTTGTACTATTTAATTTTAACCCATCAATTTCAATTTGATTATGTCGCTCGCTACTCCTCCCGCAACCTGGAGTTGGGATACCTGATCTCCTCGTTCTGGGCCGGCCAGGAAGGCTCCTTTTTAACCTGGGTTCTTTTAATTGTCTGGCTGGGCGTGGCGATGGTTCGAACGGGCAAGTCCCTGGAAGCGGAAGCAATGATTACCGTAAATGCGGTAACTCTTGCCTTTCTGCTCATTTTACTCAAGGCAAGTCCCTTTACATTGCTGCCCCAGGTTCCGGAAGACGGCTCCGGTTTAAATCCGCTGTTGCAGAACCCCTGGATGGTGGTGCATCCGCCTCTCTTATTTTTAGGATATGCGGCCGTTACTTTCCCCTTTGCACTGGGGGTTGCCGCTATGTGGCGACGACAGTATCAGGCTTATATTGAACAGGCGCTGCCCTGGGCGCTTTTCAGTTCGGTAACCCTTGGCGCGGGAATTATGGTCGGCGCTTACTGGGCCTACATGGTGCTGGGCTGGGGCGGATACTGGGGTTGGGACCCGGTAGAAAACTCTTCACTAATTCCCTGGCTGACCACCATGGCTTTTTTCCATGGGTTGGTTATCCAGAAGCGCCGGGGAGTGCTGCCCAAGATAAACCTGTTCCTGGCTACGGCCTCCTTTGGCCTGGTAATTTACGCCACCTTCCTCACCCGCAGCGGCGTCCTGGCCGATTTCTCGGTGCACTCCTTCGAGGACCTGGGCATCAATCTCTATTTGATCCTGTTTATCCTGGGCGGCTTGGCCGTTGGCTGGGGGCTCCTCTACCAGCGCCGGCGCGAAATTTCCGGCCCACCGATAAATCTTTCCGGGTTTAATCGCGAAGCGGTTATTTGGGCCAGTATGATCATCTTTCTGGTCTCCACGGTTTTAATTTTAATCGGCACTTCTTCCCCCATTCTGACCGGTCTGATCGGCGATCCGGCCCAGGTGGATACCTCCTTTTATAACATTGTTCATTTCCCTATTGGCATTGGCATGGCGTTGCTGCTGGGCTTTGCCCCCTTTCTGCGCTGGAAAAATGAGGAGTTCAACGAGCTTCTCAAACGCCTGATTCCGTCGCTGATACTCACCGCGGTGAGTATCGTGGCCTTTTTACTGTTCGGAATGACGCGGCTCAGCACGCTCCTGTTTGCCGGAAGCGCCTCCTTTGCCCTGTGGAGCAACTTTGTCGCCGCGATACGGGGGGCCAGAATCCATCAACGCCATATCTGGGCGCCGGTCACCCATATCGGCCTGGCATTAGTGCTGGTAGGGATCATCGTCTCCGCTACTTTCGAAAGAAATTCACGGGTGCTCTTACCCAAAGGTATACTCCAGGAGGTCATGGAATTCCAGATGACCTATCGCGGCAAAGCGCCTGCTCCCAACGGGAAAGACCTGGTATTTATCGAAGTCATCTCGGACAAGGGCAACTTTACCGCCAAACCCCGCTTTTATTACAGCACCTACAACGGGGCGCTTATGCGGGAACCGGATGTACAGGAGCACCTGCTTTATGATACCTATATTACCCCGCTGCAATTGAATACTCCTGCGGATCAGCAGCAGGAAAATTCTTTGGTCATTCACAAAGGCGAGCAAAAGGAATTCCAGGGACTCTCGGTTCGCTTTGTGGATTTCGACATGAGCGAGCATAGCGAAACCCAAACCATCCGGGTTGGCGCTAAACTGGAGATCACCCAGGGGGATCAAAGCTACCAGGTTACCCCAACCATTCTTTACCAGGCCGGCAAGAAAGCCGACCAACCCGCCAAGTTTAAACTGGCCGATAATGAAATCACCGTTTCTCTGGACGCCCTAAACGCCTCCCAAAAAGCCATTAAACTCGGCTTCTCCGGTTTTCCCGAAACCGAGGCAGCAGCGGCTCTGGAAGAAATACTGGTCGAAGTCAGCGTCAAACCGTTCATGACGGTGCTCTGGATAGGAATGATTATCCTTACCGTGGGAACCATCATGGCCTTTCGTAATCGATTGCCCGGATTAAATCACACCGATGTAGTAACGAAGGAGAAAGAACATGTCAATACGGAAAGTATGCTCGACGTGCCAAAGTGAGAACGTGCGCGAGGCTCACTTCTGTTCCAACTGTGGAGCAGTATTAGCGGATGAGCCCCAACAGGTATATTGCAGCGAATGCGGAACAGAGAA
>JAJRYW010000517.1 GCA_024275555.1 Calditrichota bacterium
CCGAAAGGGGCTAAAGGTTTTAGAATAGGAGATCAACAAGTTATGCGACTTTTTCAAAATCCGAAGTATCGATTTATGGCCAATCGCAAGAAAGCGTTAATTTTTTCCGGTACCTTGCTGCTCTTGTCAGTCGTTTCTTTGATCGTTCACGGCGGCCCTCGTTTCGGCATCGACTTCCGGGGCGGCACCTCGATTGAACTGCGCTTTGAGGATAAAGCGGATCCGGCCAAGGAATTGAATATTCCCATCGACCAGGTTCGTAAAGTCTTCTCCGAAGCGGGCCTGGGCCGCTCCACCATCAAACATTTCGGAAGCCCCCAGGAAATCCTGGTACAGGTGGATGTCTCCAAAAATATATCCGACTCCCTGATGGCCGTCATCAAAAGCGGTTTCGAAAAAGTGTACCCGGATTACCAGATGATCGAACGCCGCCGGGAAACCGTGGGACCAACCATTGGCGCGGAACTGAAGTGGAAAGCCCTCTGGGCGGTGTTGTTCTCCTTGCTGCTGATCCTGGTCTACATCATGTTCCGGTTCGAGCTGCGGTTTGGGGTTGGGGCGGTGCTGGCGCTCTTTCACGACATCCTGATTACCCTGGGAGTCTTTTCCCTGTTCGATATTGAAATTACTACGGCAGTAGTTGCGGCGCTATTAACCATCGTCGGGTATTCGCTGAATGACACCATCGTGGTGTTTGACCGGATCCGGGAAAACCTGAAAACCCTGCATCGCAAAGTTAGCAATTATGGCGACATTGTGGATACCAGCTTAAATGAAACCCTCTCCCGCACGGTGGTCACCTCCTTGACAACCATGCTGGTTGTGGTCATTCTCTACATCTTTGGCGGGGAGATTTTGAAAAGTTTTGCCTTCGCCTTAATTTGCGGCATCACCGTGGGGACCTATTCATCTATTTTTGTGGCTTCCCCGATACTGGTGGAATGGGAAACCCGCAAAATTGCCAAAGCGAGTGGAGCTAAAAAATAATCCTGGTGGTATATGGAACTCAACAAAAGAAATTATGGCGACATCGTCATCATTGATCTCCGGGGCGATGTCATGGGCGGGCCGGAAGCGGTAAAACTGAACGAAGAAATCAATCAGCTCCTGGACCAGAAATCCCTTAAAGTGGTGATCGACCTGGGAGCTGTAAAGCGCATGAACAGCAGCGGCCTGGGAATCCTGATCAACGCCCTGTCCACCTATAGACAAAATGGCGGGGAGCTGAAGCTGGCCGGGGCTTCGCCGGTGGTGCAAAACTTATTGAACATCACCAAACTTTCGACCATCTTTGAATGTTACGATAGCGCCGATGCCGCGGTGAAAAGTTTCTGATCTTTATTCATCCAAAGAGTTGCCAATCGAAAAAGGAAATCGTCGGCTGCTTGCCGTGTGCCGGCGGCAGCTGTCTTCCCTCCCGAAAACACATATCCGTATCGTAAAAATAACTAAGGAATGATCTATGTCTGTTGTGGTGGTTGTAGGCGCCCAATGGGGCGATGAAGGCAAGGGGAAAATCGTCGACCTTCTGAGTGAGAATTACGATATTACCGCCCGTTACCAGGGGGGCGCCAACGCTGGTCATACGGTGATTATCCGGGACCGGAAATATATTTTACACCTGATTCCCAGCGGAATTCTGCATCCAACGGTCGAGTGTGTCATCGGCAACGGGGTGGTGATCGATCCCTTTGCGCTTCTGGAGGAAATTGCTCTCCTGAAAAAACAAGGGATAAGTGTGGAGGGCCGGCTCTGGATCAGTCAAAAAGCGCATTTGATTATGCCCTACCACAAGCTCCTGGATAGCGCCAGCGAGGAAAAAGAAGGCGCACAGAAAATCGGCACCACCGGGCGGGGAATCGGGCCGGCCTATGTGGACAAAGCAAACCGCAAGGGCATCCGGATTGTCGACCTTTTAGACCGGGCCGCTTTTGAAGAAAAGCTGCGCCGGAACCTGGATGAGAAAAATCAGGTGCTGGAAAAGATTTACGGAAAACTTCCCCTGGATGTGGAAGAGATTGTTGAATCTTATCTTGATTTTGACCAGCACATCGATCCTTACATCAAAGATGTTTCCGTGTATCTTAGCGAGGCGATAGAATCCGGCAAATCGGTGCTTTTAGAGGGGGCCCAGGGCACCTTGTTAGATGTCGACCACGGTACTTATCCTTATGTAACCTCTTCAAACCCGGTTTCCGGGGGCGCCTGTATTGGCGTGGGAATCGGCCCTACCCGCATTAATGCGGTGTTGGGAGTGATGAAAGCCTATACCACCCGGGTTGGCGAGGGCCCCTTCCCAACCGAGCTTAGCGGCGAATGGGGCGACTTTCTGCGCAGTGAAGGCGGGGAGTATGGCGCCACTACCGGCCGGCCCCGCCGCTGCGGTTGGTTCGACGGCGTGGTGGCCCGCTACGCGGTGCGGGTGAACGGCATCAATGGACTGGCGATTACCAAACTGGATGTGCTGGATAAATTCGAACAGATTAAAGTCTGCACCGGTTACGAATGTGAGGGAAAGATGCTGCGGGAATTCCCGGCGGACTTGGCTACTCTGCAAAATTGCCGCCCGGTGTATGAAGAACTTCCCGGGTGGCAGACGCCAACCTCGGATATCCGCTGCTGGAAGGATCTGCCGCCGAGAGCCCGCGCTTACCTGGGCTACCTGGAAAACCTTACCGGCGCGCCGGTAAAAATTGTCTCGGTCGGCTCCCAACGCAGCCAGACAATTTTTCGCGAGGCCTAAAAAAAAGGGCGATTCCCGCCCGGGAACCGCCCTGTGTGTTCCGCGTAAAGAATCGGTTATTCCTGCTGAAAGCGTACTTCCCTCATAATCCGCTCGAAATTAAGTCCGTCATCCTGGGAAATCTGAATCGCTTCCCGGAGATAATACTCATCAAGGGTTTCGTAGTAATCTTTCAGGTACAGTTTGACTAAGTGTTCGGAATCCTTTTTGGTCCATTCCGGCACATTCCAATCCGAAAACTTTTGTCCGTCATTTACATTGTGCACGATTCTTCCTCTCTCATCTCAATACATTCGTTTTAATGCATTTAAGGCCTCGTCTAAATCCTCGGAAACAATATCGGCTTCCTTTAAATACATTGGCGAAAGAGTGGTGGTGACGGCAATGCAGCGCATTCCGGCAGCTTTGGCGCTGCGGATTCCCAGCGGCGCATTTTCGATCACTACACAATCTTCCGGATCAATTTCCAGAATACCGGCTGCTTTCAGATAAGGCTCCGGGGAAGGTTTGGTGGTAAACACATCATCGCAGGTGATGATCACATCAAACAAATCCGAAAAACCCAGCGTGTCCAGTGTGCTGATCACCCGGTCGCGGCCGCCGCCGGTGACTAATCCCAAGCGCATCTCCCGTTCCCGAACCCAGTTTAGCAATTCCATCAAATACGGGTAAAACTCGATCTTTTTGATCTGGTTATAATAGTCGCATTTTTTACGGATGATGTTCGGCGCTTCATCAAAAGGTAAATTGTATTTGCGGGTAAACTGGTGGGCTAAATCTTCCAGGCCGCTTCCCTCCAGCACAAACAACTCCTCCGGGGACATAATGATGTCGTACTCTTCCAGGGCTTTTTTCCACCCTTCAAAGTGGTCTTCCATACTGCGGATCACCACTCCGTCAAAATCTAATAGTATCGCTTTCATAGTTACCTCGAACACCGACTCTCGTTAGCGTAATCTCGCGTCCTTATCAGCCCTGCTTTCTTCACTATCGGAAATATACAACATGAAAATCAATTTTCCATAATTTGGCGCACAAAAAATTCTTTTTTCGCGCCGGGTCCGCATACTCTGTCTATCCTGGTAAACGTGGGTATGAAGATTTTGTTCACCCCGGCAGGCTGAAGGCGGATTAGAGGGACAAAAGCTCGTCCAGCTTACTGCGGGAGCGCAGCCGCCGGATCTGAACTCCGGCCTGGTGCAGCAATTGCAAAAACTGCTGGAGTTCCGAAGCGCTGGCTTCCAATTCAACTAACACGGTGTGCTCATCCTGTGAACGCACCACCGCCTGGAGATGCTTTGGAAAGCGGATGTTGGCCAGGTCTGCCGGATTTATTTCCAGCGTAAAAACTTCCCGGGAGAGCTGGGAGAGTTGTATTTTTTTTACCAGTCGGCCTTCTTTCAGTATGGCAACGCTGTTACAGAAGGTCTCGATCTCTTCCAGGTTATGACTGGCGTAGACCAGGGTAATCTCGTTCAATTTTTGAAGCAGCCGGAACACATCTTTTTGCCCGACCGGGTCCAGGCCGGACATCGGCTCGTCCAACAAAAGAATTTTGGGAGAATGAATCAGCGCCAGGCCGATTTGGAGCCGCTGCGACATCCCTTTGGAGAAGCCGCCCAATAATTCGTCGGCAACCTCGCGCAGACCGGTGAAATCCAGCAGTTCCTCCACTTTAGCAACACGCTGCGGCCTGGAAAGCGAAAACATTCGTGCAGCATAATTGAGCAATTCCCGGGGGGTAAAATTCTCCATGCCCTCCTGGCGCTCAGAAACAAAGCCGATCCATTGCCGGGCCCGCTCCAAATTGGCGTCCCCCCCAATACGGATTTCGCCGCGATCCGGCCGGATGAAATTCAGGATCAGCCGCAGAAGGGTGGTTTTGCCGGAACCGTTCGGGCCGATCATTCCCATCCGTTCCCCGGGCTGAATCGTCAGTGAAAAATCGGAAAGGGCCGGGCGCGGCGCATGGCGATAGGTTTTGGAAACATTAGCGATTTCTATGGGTGGCATCCAACACACCCTTTATCCGGTAAGCGCCTCGGAAAACTACAACTGTTCAACTTCGGCTTGTTTTTATTTCTCCGCTTCTTTTTTCGCCTGCAAAATACACGAAATACACCCAAAATGACAGGTTTAAAGATTATTATAGGCAGCCCATTGCTGTATGAGGATTGTTTTTGTTGGTCGTGTGTTGCCCTGGAACCATTTGTCTTGGAATGCATCGACTGCCTGCCCCGTTGGGGCGTTGATGCATTCCAAAGACCAACCCACGGGTTGATGGATGACCAACAAATTCAACTGTTCCGTCATACTAAATCGAATTTCCTATAATAGACCTTATTACCTTTTAAAGAACTGTAATTATTAACTTTAAAAAACCACAGTCATTTTCCCAACGGGATGGCGTTGCCACGAATCCCGGTTTGCCGGGAAGAGAAATCTGTACGTATTCGACATTGAATTTGTTGAAATAATTGTAAATTAAAGATAAAGTTTTGAGTGTTAACAGATTTCTCTCTTCGTTCGTGGCAACGCCATCCCGTCGGGAAAATGACATAAGTTATGTAGTAATATAAGCTTAGCTTGTAATAAGGTCTAATGGTATTTTGCTGTTATTGGCGCGCTGTAGAGACGCATTGCATGGCGCCTCTACCCCATTTTTTGTTTAATTTCTGATGTGCATTTCCATTATGTTTAGCCGAAATTCGTCGAGAATGGAGCCGTTTTGCGACGGGAGTTAGTACTTGCTTTTTTGGTTGCGGTATCTTATTATCTAAGTCTATTGCTTAAAATATGTTACAGAGATTAATCGACGTACGGCGATAAAACGATGACGGTTGTTCCTTCTGCCCAGGTAAAGCGCATAGCGATTGGTTCGGATCACGGCGGATTCGAGACCAAGGAAGAGTTGCGCGCCTATTTGGAGGGACAGGGATACCAGGTCGTTGATGTGGGCGTGTTCAAAGCCATGTCGGTGGATTATCCGCTCTTTGCCTACAAGGTGGCCCGCCAGGTGGCTTCCGGCGAATGCCAGAGAGGGATCATGATTGATGGCGCGGGAATCGGTTCCTGCATGGCAGCCAACAAAGTGCCCGACATCCGGGCGGCGATGTGCTACGATGTGATCACCGCAGTCAACAGCCGCGAGCACAACAATGCCAATGTATTAACCCTGGGCGGCAAACTGCTGAAGATCGACGCCGTCAAAGAAATTGTAGACGCCTGGCTGAAAACCGACTGCGTGGAAGACCGGCATTTGCGCCGGGCCGATCAGATTATCCAGATTCAGGACGAATTTATAGACGAAACCAAAAAAGCTTCTTTGTACCAAACAAACTTTTCCGGAGATGAGCACGTGAGTCAGTTAAGCGAGAAAGAATTAGACCAGATTGTCCGGCAAATTACCGAGATACTGCGTTCACAAGGGATCAACAGCTTTGCCGCGGGAGCGCACTGTTCCTGCTGCGAAGGAAGCTGCGGCGGTCATTGTGCCGAAACGGCCTCCGATACCGTGCGTGAGTTCATCAATATCGGGGCCAGCCGCATCAGCTACCGGGGCGGGGGAAACGGCGTTCCCAAGGACCTGGCCGGCTTCATCGACCATACCTTGCTCAAGCCGGAAGCAACCCGGCAAGATATCGAACAACTGTGCCAGGACGCCAAAACTTACGAGTTTGCTTCGGTGTGCATCAATCCCACTTATGTTAAATTAGCCGCCGATCTGCTCAAAGGCACCCAGGTGAAAGTCTGCACGGTGGTGGGTTTTCCCCTGGGAACCCATACCCCGCAGATAAAAGCGCTGGAAACCCGCCAGGCCATCCGGGAGGGCGCCAAAGAAATTGATATGGTCATTAACATTGGTGCGCTGAAGAGCGGCGATCTGGACCTGCTTTACCGCGATATTCGCTCGGTGGTGGAAGCCTGCCTGGATGGCGGGGCCTTGTGTAAAGTGATCATCGAAACCGCCCTGCTGACCGATGAGGAAAAGATCATTGCCTGCGAAACGGCCATGAAAGCCCGGGCGGATTATGTCAAAACCTCCACCGGTTTTGCTTCCGGCGGGGCCACCAGCCATGATGTGGCCCTGATGGCCAGCGTGGTGCGGGGCAGCGGAATGGGCGTGAAAGCCTCGGGAGGGATTCGCAGTTATGAGGACGCGCTGGAGATGATCAAAGCCGGGGCAACCCGTATCGGGGCCAGCGCCAGCGTGCAAATCGTGAAGGGCGGCGCGCAAATCACAGAATCGTACTAAGCAAACCTTTTTCCCGGGTAGATTATGAACTTAAAATGGGCATGTCATTTCGAACGGAGTGAGAAATCTGTTAACACTCAAAATACGGTTCTAATGCTTAAGTATTTTGAGCAGATTTAGCGTCGAATGGCTACAGATTTCTCTTCCGGCCCGCCGGAATCGAAATGACGCCGGTTGCTTGATGTAAATAAAGTAGATCAGAAGATAGTGCTGTATGAAATTTGTTTTTATTGGTCTCGATTCTATTGTTTTGGAATGCATCAACTGCGTTGATGCTGCATCGACGCAGTCGATGCATTCCAAAAGAGGGACATGCCACTAACAAGAACAACTGGTATGAAATAGTAGTATGGTCTCATGCACATTGACAAGATTCCATCGCTAAGAGAAGGAGGATAAATTGGTAGACCTACGTTCATTTGTTATTTTGGATAATTTACAACCCCAACATGCCGCTTTTCTGGGCACGATTGCCAAAGGCTTCCTGCCCATCGCGGGAATGGCCTCGCTGTGGGTGGAAATTTCCCCCGGCATCGAAATCAACCGGATTACCGACATCGCGCTGAAATCCACCGACGTTACCCCGGGGATGCAGATTGTGGAACGGCTCTACGGCTTGCTGGAGGTGCACTCCTACTCCCAGGCCGATGTGCGCCAGGCCGGGAAAGCCATTCTGGAGGCGCTGGAAATCCGCGAAGAAGATCGCCACAAGCCCAAAATTTTATCCAGCCAGACCATCCGGCGGATCGATGACCACCAAACGCAGTTGATTAACCGGATGCGCCACGGCAATATGATCATCCCCGGCGAAACACTTTATGTGATGGAAGTTCAGCCGGCCGCCTACGCCTCGCTGGCCGCCAATGAAGCGGAAAAAGCGGCCAACATCAACATCCTGGAAGTGCGGGCCTTTGGCAGCTTTGGGCGGGTGTACCTGGGCGGCGAGGAGCGCGATATCGACGTGGCCCGGCCGGCCGCCGAACAAGCCCTGAGAAGCTTAAGCGGCAAAGAAATCGCTTGATAAACGACCATTTTTTTGATCTTACAGACTTAATAAAGGAGATACGACAATGGCAGAAGCATTAGGAATGATTGAAACTCGCAGTTTTGCCGCCATGGTAGAGGCCGCCGATGCAATGGTGAAGGCCGCCAAGGTGGAGTTGGTCAGCTACGAAAAAACCGGCGGCGGGTACGTCACCGCGATCATCCGCGGCGATGTAGCAGCGGTGCGGGCCGCTTGTGAAGCCGGGCAAACCAGCGCTTCCCGGGTTGGCGAACTGGTCTCTGTGCATATTATCGCCCGTCCGCATACCAATGTGGATCTGGTACTGCCTTTGGGCCGCACCGAAGAAGTTCAGGCCGAGACCAAAAAAGGCGGCCGGAAATAAGCAGCCGCTTTGATTGTTTGAACTGACTCTGCTGCACCGGTTTGTGAAGTGAATATGGGTGCGGCAATCTTTTTTCGTGAATCGAACCGCCGGGATGCACCGGCGGCAAAACGTGAGGAGCCAACCATGGTCCTGGCCAAAGTTATCGGAACCGTTGTGGCCACCCGAAAAGAGCCCAGCATGGAGGGCCTGAAATTTATGATGCTGCGCCAGGTTGACGCCGAAGGCAAGGAGAGCGGCAGTTTCGTGGTTGCCGTGGATGCGATTGGCTGTGGTGTCGGCGAGTATGTTCTCTACGCCAGCGGCAGCTCCGCCCGCCAAACCCGCATGACCGATAAACGACCCTGTGATGCGGTCATCATGGCCATTGTAGATAATTGGGAAGTCGGCGGAGAGTTTAAATACAAGAAGGGCGTGAATGATTGATGAAGCAACGGAGCGACTTTAGCTTGTTGATTAAACCGGTCATTCAATACAACGCCCCAACCTTCATCAGGCAAACGCCGGAGGTTTTTTCGTGTCTAAACTAAGTGAGGAACAAATTCAGCAAATTGCCCGGCGGGTGGCGGAGAACTTAGGCTACACGCCTCCTTCCGTCCCTTCATCCCCCGGGCAAGCTGCACCGGCAGCACCAACGACGCCGGCAGCGGCGCGCCCGGCCTATCACGGCGACGGTATTTTTGATACCATCGATGAGGCGGTGCAGGCCGCAGAAGACGCCTTCAATCAATTCTCGCAACTGCCCCTGGAACAGCGGGACAAGATCATTGCCGAAATCCGCAAAGATATGCTGGAACATGCCGAGCTGCTGGCCCGGGAAGCGCACCGCGAAACCGGCCTGGGGCGGGTGGAAAGCAAAATCGCCAAAAACCGCCTGGTGACCACCAAAACGCCGG
>JAJRYW010000518.1 GCA_024275555.1 Calditrichota bacterium
CCGCAACACTATCTAAACTGGGAAACTTTCACCAAGGCCCTTGATGATATTTTGATTAAAATCGGTGAAGAATTTACCATCAATTTCAAAGAACAATAAGTGTCGTTTATTTAAATGGAACTACTTAAAAACGCAAAGAAAAATGATAAAAATGAATGGAATTAAAATACCCTTTGCGGCTTAGCGGCTTTGCGTGAGCTATTTATCATCACGCTAAGACGTTAAAAACGCGGAGAAAAACGACAATAGATAAAAAGGTACATTCCCCCTTTGCGGCTTCGCGGCTAAAAAAACAAGGTTTTGATGAAGAAAGTACTGATCATATCCTACTACTGGCCCCCGGCAGGCGGGCCGGGGGTGCAGCGAGTGCTGCGCTTTGTGAAACATCTGCCCGAGGCAGGATGGCAGCCGATCATCCTTACCGTGGAAAACGGCGACTATCCGGCTGTCGACCAAAGCCTGGCCGAGCAAATTCCCGCGTACTGCCGGGTTTACACCTCGCGCCTGTGGGAACCGTACCAGCTTTTCCGGAAGTTCACCGGCCGCAAGCAACAGGAGGCGCTGCCGACCTACATTCTCAACAAACAGGAGAACGAAAGCCTGACAACCCGTATCGCGCGCTGGGTGCGGGCCAACCTGTTTATCCCCGACGCCCGGATTGGCTGGCTGCACTCCGGGGTGCGGGCAGGTAGGTCAATCATCGCAAAAGAACAACCCTTGCTGATTTTCTCTACCTCTCCGCCCCACACGGTTCAACTGATTGCCCGGCGGCTGGCTCGTCAAACCGGCTTGCCCTGGGTAGCAGACTTCCGCGACCCCTGGACTGAGGCCTTTTGGGCGGCCGATATCCCCCAAACCGCCCTGGCCCGGCGCATCGATCAGCATCTGGAGCGCTCGGTATTGCAGCAGGCCGACGCCGTTGCCGCCGTCAGCGAGGGGATTGCCAATCTGCTGCGCGGCAAAGCGGACAATGATTACCGGGTCATCCAAAACGGGCTGGAACCCCTCGAGCTGCATCCGGCTCCCACGGAAAAATTCCGGATTCTGTTCATCGGCCACCTGAGCCGGCATCAGAACCCGGAGACGTTGTTTAAAGCAGTGGAACAATTGCCGGATGAACTCCGCGAGCAGATTGAGATCGTCTTTGTCGGGCGGGTGTTCGAGGGCTTCGGGGAACTGTTCGATCGCTACGCACATCTGCCCATCCAACGCCGGGCCTACATGCCCCACCGGGAATTGATGATTTTCGGGCAGGAGGCGGCGCTGCTCTTCCGCCCCATCGCCCAAAGCAGCTACTCCCGCGAGAGTGTCGGCGCCAAAACCTACGACTACCTGGCCCTGCGGAAACCGACCCTTACCCTGGGCAAAAAAGAGAGCATCTCGGAGAAGATTTTATCCGAAACCCGCAGCGGAGAGTTGTTTGACTACGGCGATGCGGACGGATGCGCAAATTTTATTCAAAGCTGGTTTTCTAAGTGGGAAAAAAATCATTATCTTATCCTGGATAACGAAAAACAACTGGCGCCCTACACCTCCCGATATCAAGTAGGGAAATTGGCCGAGTTATTCCGGACATTAGTCAACAAAAAATGTAGGTGAACCTTCCAGCCTACGAAACACACGAATTAAACGAAAAGGGAGGCTGTTTGCCTGGCTTAATCTATCCGGAAGAAAGTTATACCATCATGGGCGCCTGTTTTAAGGTATATAAAGAAAAAGGGTGTGGTTTCCTTGAAGCAGTTTATCAGGAATGTTTGGAAATCGAGTTTACCCATCTGGGTATACCGTTTCAATCGCAACCTGAATTGACACTAAGTTACCGGGGACAGGACCTAAAGCAGGGATTCAGACCGGATTTCATCTGCTATGATAAAATCATTATTGAGATTAAAGCAGTTTCAAAATTGATAGATGAACATCGCGCCCAAATTTTAAACTACCTAAATGCAACAAAAATGAGATTAGGTTTGTTAGTTAACTTTGGGCATTACCCTAAATTGGAATATGAACGATTTGTTTTAGCACAAGATAAAAGCACTTATTTCCACCAACATTAAATGAGAGTCTTCCAATTTAGGCTTTAAAAATACACGAAAGCATAAATCCATTTAGCGTCCTTTCGTATATTTCGTAGGCTAAAAACAAACAGGATCATATTGATGAAAGATGTGGAACGGATTTTAGTGTTAGGGCCGCACACGGACGACGGCGAGTTCGGCTGCGGCGGCAGCATTGCCAAGTTTGTCGAAGCCGGTAAAGCGGTGTATTACGCCGCCTTTTCCTGCGCGGAGGAATCGGTGCCGGAAGGGCTTCCCAAGGATATTTTGCTCACCGAAGTGAAAAAAACCAGCGCCGTGTTGGGCATCGAAGCGGACCGGCTGATCAATTTCCGCTACCGGGTGCGTCACTTTCCCCAATATCGCCAGGATATTCTGGAAGATTTGGTGCGGCTGCGGAAAGAGATCAACCCGGATTTGGTTTTCCTGCCGTCCAAAGATGATGTGCACCAGGATCACCAGGTCATCCACCAGGAGGGAATACGCGCCTTCAAATTCACCCGCATTCTCAGCTATGAGATGCCCTGGAACAACCTCAGCATCACCACCAACGCCTTTATCACCCTCAGCGATGCGCACATTGCGACCAAGATCAAAGCTATTGAATGCTATCAATCGCAGGTAAACGCGGGGCGGAACTATGCCAACGAGGAATTCATCAAGAGCCTGGCCCGCACCCGGGGCGTGCAGAGCCACAGCCATTATGCCGAGGCCTTCGAAGTCATCAAATGGTTGATCACCTGAGGAGCCATTGTGAGCAGTTCTTTACGCGATTTAAATCTGAAACGCAAAGGCAGTTACCGCAAAGATGCCCGGGAAGAGGAATTTTTTCTGCGGATGAACCGAACCTTGCGGGAATTGGAAGAAGCGCAGTACCGGGATTATCCCATCGAGCACCCCTTTATTTTTGTGATTGGTGCACCGCGTTCCGGCACCACCCTGGTCAGCCAGTTGATTGCCGCCTGCCTGGATGTCGGCTACATCAACAACCTGGCAGCCCGATTCTGGCTGGCGCCCCTGCACGGGATTCGGCTCTCTAAGGCAGTTCTGGGCCGGGAAAAACGCATCTCCTTCAGTTCCGACTACGCCCGCACCGAGGATATCCGCGACATCCATGAGTTCGGCTACTTCTGGCGCGACCTGCTCCGCAAAGAAACCCTGGAAGACATCACCCAACTAAAAGAGCGTTCCCGGCAGATTGATTGGCCGCGGGTGCGCCGGATTCTTGCCGCCATCCAGCACGAGTTCGGCAAGCCGATGGTCTTTAAAAATATCTTTGGCTCCTATCACCTCAAAGAGATGAGCGATTTGCTGGAAAAGGTGATTTATGTTTACATCGAACGTGACCCTCTGGACAGCGCGATTTCTATCTTGGAGGCCCGGCGCAAACATTACCGGGATTTGAACACCTGGTGGAGCTACACCCCGCCGGAGTACGACCTGCTCAAAGACAAAGCTTACTGGGAACAGATCGCCGGGCAAATTTATTTTTTAAAACGATTTTATGACCGTCAGATCGCCGAGCACCAGCTTGGCAACGTGCTGCGGGTGCACTACCGCGACCTCTGCCAACAGCCGGCGCAGGTGTTGGCAGAACTGGATCGTCTCAGCCGGCAACTCTACCGGCGCCCGCTCGAAATTGCCATTGATCCGCCGGCGCAGTTTCCTTTTCGCAGCTACACCGATCGTGACGAGGAAAAACAAAACTTTGCCCGTTATCTAAAAAAGTTCGAAGAAAAATACGGTTCCGAAAATCACTAAATCACCCATTCACTAAATCACACATTGAATATGCCCGATTCACCTGTTACCGTCGCCATTCATCAAGCCAATTACATCCCCTGGCTGGGTTATTTCCACAAAATGGCCCACTGCGATTATTTCGTCTACCTGGATACGGTTCAGTATCCGCGCGGCCAGAGCTTTTCTCCCCGCAACCGGATTAAGACGCCCAACGGGGTTACTTTTTTGACCATTCCGGTGAAGCATCCTCCCGGAAAGGAGGGAAAAGCGCTCTACACCGAAATCGAATTTGCCGACGCGCGCTGGAAACAGAAGCATCTTAAAACCGTGATGCTCAGCTACAAACGCGCCCCGTTCTTTGAGGAAATCTATCCGTTTTACGAACAAGCTCTTTTGGAGAACAATCGCTTTTTGGAACTCAACATTGCCCTGATTGAAGCAGTGGCTGTGTACCTGGGTATTCCCTCAAAACGGATGCGGCTATCGGAGATGCTGGATAATTTCGGGCAAAAAACCGATTTGATCGTCGACATCTGCAAGCAGCTTGGCGCGGACACCTATCTCTCCGGCGTGGGCGGCGGCAAGGAGTATAATGACGAAGAGACGCTCAACCAAAATGGAATCCGGCTGGTCTATTCCAAATTCGAGCACCCGGTCTATCCGCAGTTGTGGGGAGATTTTGTTTCACACTTGTCTGTGCTGGATGCACTTTTTAACTGCGGCCCGGAAACGCGGGAATTTTTAAAAAATAACGAGTAACGAGTAACGAGTAAAAAATTATGCTTAATAAATATAAAAAGAAATTCAGATTTATACTCATTACTCATGACTCGTTATTTCCGAATCTCTAATCTTACAAAGAATCCCATGCCCACAAAAATCGAAAAAGCCGTCTTCATGTTGCGCAAGTTTTGGAAGGATGTGCACCGCCGGGAAGTTATCTATCAACTGGCGGACGATCTGCACTCGCAGGAATTGCGGGAATATTACTTTGTGATGGATGAGGAGAAACTGCGCGCCGGGGTGAGCCAGAATTTTCATTTTGATGAAGAAGGCATCCCCATGATCCCCACCTATATTGACATAGAAGAACGCAAGCTGATCTACTACCCCATTTCCATCGGCCAATTTGGCCTGGCGATTTTCCACACCTACCTGCGCACCGGCAGCAAAGCGGACCGGGAGCGCTTCCTGAAGATTGTCGATTGGTTTTACCAGCACCGCACCAGTAAAAAGCGCCGGGGCGATTTTTGGCTGACCGATGTACCCAAACCGGAGTTTAAGATTTTCCAGCCCTGGCCATCCGCGTTTGCCCAGAGCCGGGGAATTTCCATTCTGCTGCGCGGTTACCAGCTTACCGGAGAGAAAAAATACCTGGATAGCGCCACCAATGCGCTGCGCATTTTTAAAATCTCTGCCGCAGACGGCGGCGTGACCACCTTTACCCGCTACGGTCCCTTTTACGAGGAGTATCCGGCCCCCTTCCCTACCATGGTTTTGGACGGCGGCTTGTTCGCCCTTTTTGGTTTGTTCGATTACATTCGCGCCGTGCCGGACAACCCGGCCGCCCTGCGTCTCTTTGATGACGCCGTCGAGGCGCTTAAAGCGATCCTTCCCCAATACGATCTCGGCTACTGGATTCGCTACAACCTCTGCGAAGAGCCTTTTTACCCAAAATTGGATCCGGCGACGATCATGTACTTCCGACTGGTCAACGCCCAACTGCGGCTGCTGCACCGGATGACCGGCCAGGATTTTCTGTTGGAGATTGCCGATAAGTGGCGGGAGTATGATCACCGGGCTGTCAACTTTCTGCGCATGTACTGGGCCAAATACCGGGCGCTGAAGAAACTGAACCGGCTTTGAGCGTTTTGTTTGGCGAGGTTCGCACCCACAGGCGCCCACCCGGTAGCCGTCCCGACAAAATCGGGATGTAAACACAGGCTTCAGACTGCGGAAGGGCGCAACCAAAGACTGCGGAGGGGGGGCGCAAGCTGAAGCTTGCGGCTACCGAGGCAGCCAGGGAGGCGGCGCAGGGAGGCGGGGATGCCGGGGCGGGGCCCGGCATGACAGCCTTTGATTCTGAACTACAGCGAAAACCAGTAATTAAACTTCACCCAAAATATCGCTTCTCGATCCAGTGCTCTGCGCTGGATCGCATTGCCGAGGCTCTGCCTCACATTCCTTGCCAATGGAAGGCAGGACCCTCCGGAATTTATTCCCGCGCAGGACACTGGAATGAGGTAAAAATATTTGGGAAACC